>JAICHZ010000054.1 GCA_025924655.1 Pseudonocardiaceae bacterium
GGTCACCCGGTAGGTGTGCACGTGTTCCGGCGCGCGCTCGAGCTCCGCGAACGGCGCAATCGCGGCGCGGGCCAGCCCCGCAGCCGGATGCTCGACCTCCAGTAGCAGCGTCTTGTCGGACTGCACGATGAGCGGTCCGGCATCGGGCGAAGAGCTCAACGAGTTCCTCCGGTTGGCGAGCACCGCGGGCGGGTGATCGGCTTGGTCGGCAACCAGTGTCCCAGGTGCGTCCGAGCCCACTCCGTCGAGGCAATTGGTGGTGTGGCGGGTGGATCGTCCGGGTTGAACACAATTACTTTCAGTGGTGGAGTCGGTCCATCAGGGTAAGAAAAGTTACGCCGCGCGGGTATTGTCCCGGCAAGGCACTGGCGCGGTCAGCGGTCGAATAGGACGGTAAGCGGTCGGATAGGGCGGTATAGAGACCCGCAGGACAGTCCAGCTCGGCGCGTCGTATCGTCCATCCCCTACATCGGGCGTATCCGGCTCGGTGCCCGAGACGTTTACCTCCGTGCGGTGGGAATGGCTCACAACCGCGGTTACCCGTGGTGCGCCGGATGCTCGGCCACCGTCGACCCCTGGGAGGGACCTCACCGTGCCAGCGAGTAGCCCGCGACGCCCGGCTTCCGCGGTGGCGGCGCGATGACCGCCGTACTGAGCCCTCCCGCGAAAGCGGGGGCGTCGACCGACCCGACGACTCCGCGGTCGCGGTGGTACTGGCGCAACTGGCCAGTGGTGGTCAAGCTGGCCGCGGTCCTGCTGGTGCCGACCATCGTCGCCTTGGTCGCCGGCATACTGCGGATCGTCGATGAGGCGGGCGCCGCGCCGGGCTACGCCCGGATCTCCCAGATCGTGCACGTGCAGCAACAGCTGTCCGACCTGATCAGCGGGGTGGAGCGGGAACGGGACATGGCTACGGCGTTTGTCGCCACGGGCCGTGCGAGCGACCGCCGACCGCTGGAGGCGCAGTTCCGCGCCGTGGACAGCAGTGTGCAGGTGGTCGCAGGGTCGGCCGGCCAGGTGGACGGACTGGACTTCACCCGATCCCCGCTCGCTGCTCTGGGCGCGCTGGGGCCACTGCGGGCGAGCGTGACCACCGGCTTCGGTCCTGTCGAGGTGGTGGTCACCGAGTACAGCGACGCCATCGATCCGCTGATCGAGCTGGATTCCGCGCTGACCCGCCAGCTCGATGACGTCGCGGTCACCAACGACGCTGCCGCCGTGCATTCCCTGCTCTCCGGTCGCGAGCAGATCAGCCGTCAGCATGCGATCATCTCGGCAGCGCTGTACACCAACCGGCTCGGTTCCGGCCAGATCGAGGATCTGCGCACCGCGGCCGTCCGGCAGGTCACCGATCAGGACGCGCTGCGGGCTGCGCTGGGGCCGGCAGAGCGGGCCAGCGCGATCGCTGGAATCGGACCGGACGCTGAGCTGTCCCGGCAGCGGCTGTTGCAGCTGGTGCTCAACCGCGGTCTGGCGGGCCAACCGCTGGGTGCCTCGCCGCAGGACTGGGATCAGCGCAACGCGGTGGTCATCGACAACATCGACACCGTCGAGAAGAACCTGCGCCAGCGGATCGAACAGACCGCGCAGACGCTGCTTGACCAGGTACGCACCGCGGCCGGCCTGAACTCGGTCATCCTGTTCTTCGCGCTGGGCCTGGGTGTGCTGGTCGGCATCTTCGTGACCCGGGCCCTGCTGCGGCCGCTGGGAGTGCTCAAGCGCACCGCTTTGGACGTCGCCGATCGCCGGCTGCCTGAGGCGATGGCCCGGATCCGCGACGGCGAACTTCCCGAAACCGCGGTCGAGCCGGTACCGGTGGGAACTCGCGAGGAGATCGGCCAGGTCGCCAGGGCTTTCGACGAGGTGCACAGCCAAGCCGTCCGGCTGGCCGGCGAGCAGGCCCAGCTCCGTGCCAACGTCAACGACATCTTCGTCAACCTGTCGCGCCGCACACAGGGCCTGGTCGAGCGCCAGCTCAAGCTCATCGACCGACTCGAAAGCGGAGAGCAGGACCCGCAGCAGCTCGACAATCTGTTCCAGCTCGACCACCTCGCCACCCGGATGCGGCGCAACAGTGAGAACCTCCTGGTCCTCGCGGGCACCGATGCGGCGAACCGGTCCGGCCGTCCAGTTCGGCTGGTCGACGTGCTGCGCGCCGCGGTCTCCGAGGTGGAGCAGTACCAACGGCTCGTGCTCCAGCAGCCACCCGCGGTGCTGGTCCTGGGCCGGACGGCGAGCGACCTGGTGCATCTGCTGGCGGAGCTGCTGGACAACGCGACTCAGTTCTCGCCCCCGGATAGCCACGTGATGGTCTCCAGTGACTTCGCCGCGGACGGTTCGGTCTCGATCGAGGTCGCTGACCGTGGCGTCGGGATGACCGAGGCGGAGCTGGTCGAAGCCAACCATCGGTTGGCCGCCCCACCCGTGGTAGACGCTTCGGTCTCGCGCCGGATGGGGCTCTATGTCGTCGGCCGGTTGGCCGGCCGGCACGGCATCGAGGTGCAGCTGCGCCGCGGCGACGGTGACGTGGGTGTCTGGGCGTCTGTGATCATGCCGTCGCGGCTGGTGCGGGTGGCATCGGAGACGGTCGAGCCCAACCCGGCAGCCGTCACCGAGCTGACCGGATCCAACGGCTCGAGCCGAGACGGCGCCACGGCGCCGGTAGTCGCCAGTGCCAGCGACGCGATCCCGGTGCCTCGACCAGACGGTGACGTTGATGCGGACGTCGGCGCGGACGTCGACGCGGACGTCGACGCGGACGTCGCGCGCGAAGTCGAAGTAGACAGCACTCCTGACGTCGCAGCGGACGTTCCTCCTGACGTCGAACAGGGCGTCACTAGTGACGTCGCAGCGGAGGTCACTGCCGACGTCGAAGCAGACGTCAAGCCGGATACCGACGCGGATGTTGATTCGCACGTCGGCGCGGAGGCCAAGGCCGATGTCGACGCCGATGCCGTGGGCACCCCGGAGACCGTGGTGGAGACCCCGGTGGCGATCGATCACAAGGCAGGCGGCGATCCCGAGCTGCCGCAGCGCGTCAGTAAGCGCGCACCGTCAACGTCGGGTCCGGCGCAGCAGCCACCGGCTCGACCTGGACCGCCGGCCAGTCCACCGGTCCACAGCCCAATAGACAACACAGCGGGCAACCCGGCGCAGAGCCCGGTGAATGACGCTGGCCCCGGATCCGGCGCGGATCTGTTCCGGCCCGCGCGGGCCACCGTGGCGGGACCGGTTGGGCCGGTGGGACCGGGCCAGCGGGTGACGCTGCAGCACTCCACGCCGATCTTCGATGACGTGGCGTCGGCGTGGTTCAAGGAACACGAGGCCGTCCCGGTGCGCTGGACTGGGCCGGCCGCTCGTGGACCGGCGGGAGCGCCGACGCGGGGCGGGGCGTCGCCAGATGCGCCGTTGCCGGATGCTCCGGCTGCGGACACGGCGCTCGCGGATGCCGCCGCCACGAAGGCGACAGCGTCCACCGCCGGCTCGTCTCCGCTAATGCGTCGCCAGCCTGGACGTACATTCGTCGAATCCGAATCCGGAGATGCCGGCAAGCCCCGCTCATCGGGCCAGCCGATCCCCGCATCGGGTGCGACCCGTCCAGCCGGTGCCCCCGCGCAGGACTGGGGCGCCGCGGATGACGGCTGGCGGGCGGCCGAGGCACTGGCGATGCCGGTAAGTGCGGAAACCACCGCCATGGGGTTGCCGCGGCGCCAGCCACGGGCCCTGCTGGTGCCGGGTGCCGCGGGCGGACCTGAGCCCGCAAGCGCGCCGGTGCGTAGCGCAGAGTCGATTCGTGGCCGGCTGGCCAGTTACCAGCAAGGAATCCGCGAAGGGCGCCAGACCCGCCGAAACCTCGAGCACGAGGCTGACGGATCGACGCCGGAGCACCAGGGTGCAGAAGGGCAGACGAAGTGACCGTTCCGCAGCCGAAACCGAGCCGCTTCGGGTGGTTGGTCGACGACTTTGTCAATCGGGTGGCTGGGGTGGCGCACGCATTAGTGGTGTCGGCCGAAGGCATGCCAATGTCGGCTTCGGCGCACCTGCCCAGGGACCGTGCCGACCAGCTCGCCGCAGTGGCGTCCGGGCTGGTCAGCTTGGCTCAGGGTGCGGCCCGCTGCTTCGACGCCGGCCAGGTCGTGCAGACGGTGGTGGAACTCGAACGCGGGATCATGCTGCTGATGTCGATCAGCGATGGGTCCAGTCTTGCGGTGCTCGCGGCCCCGACCTGTGATATCGGGTTGGTGGGATATGAGATGACGTTGCTGGTAGACCGGGTCGGCCAGCAGCTCACCCCGCACTCGCGTACCGAGCTACATGGCGCGCTAGGTCGTTGATGACGGCAGTGAGCAAACCCAGCGACGACGACCATGACGAGTCGTTCGCCGGTTTGGTGAACGGCCTCAGCGGTGGCCCCTGGCGCTCCGGCGGGCGTCGTAAGAGGTCGGCGCCCTCATCGGCCACTCCGCAGCCGGTAGCAGCGGACCAGCTTGCCCCAGCGCAGGAGCAGACCTCGGCGGCCGTGGGAACCTTCGAGTGGAGCCAACCCGCGGCCGCAGCATCGGTGGTACGTCCTTACACCTGGACTGGGGGTCGGACCGCACCGGTAATCGATCTCGCGGTGGAAACGCTGGTGTCGACCAGCGAGCACGGTCATGATATGGCGGCGTTAACCAGCGAGGAGCACCGGGCGGTGGCCGAGCTTTGTCGTGGCCCCCGATCGGTGGCCGAAGTGGCCGCTCTACTATCCCTGCCGCTGGGAGTGGTTCGAGTTCTGCTAGCGGACATGGCGGACATCGGCCTGGTCGTGGTGCACCGCAGCGCGAACGGATCCAGCAACACGCCGGATATTGCTTTGATGGAAAGGGTGTTGAGTGGACTTCGTCGACTCTGATCGATCACGGTCCTACCGGGGCGCGTCGGCGGCCGCGGTCAAGCCCGACCCAGCTCGGTCCAGTCCGCCCGCCGTGCGGCCAGGGGAGGATAGTCGGCCTAACGTGATATCCGCGAAGATCGTCGTAGGCGGCGGGTTTGGTGCTGGCAAAACGACCTTCGTCGGCACGGTATCCGAGATCGCTCCGCTGACCACCGAGGCGGTGCTCACTGACGCGAGTACCTCAGTCGATGACCTCGTGGCCACTCCGGATAAGTCGACCACCACCGTCGCGATGGACTTCGGCCGGTTGTCACTGGATGCCGAGCTGATCCTCTACCTGTTCGGCACCCCGGGCCAGCATCGCTTCTGGTTCATGTGGGATGACCTCGTTCGCGGTGCGATCGGCGCGGTTGTCCTGGTTGACACCCGCCGATTGGCCGACTGCTTCGCGGCGGTGGACTTCTTCGAAGACCGCGGGCTGCCTTACGTCGTCGGGGTGAACTGCTTTGACGGCGTGCTGAGCCACAGTGTTGAGGACGTCCGGGAAGCGCTGGCCATCGGGCCTGCGGTACCGATCGTCCCGTGCGACGCCCGTGAGCGGGAATCGACCAAGAGCACCCTTATCGCGTTGGTCGAGCACGCCATGCGGAAGTCGGTGGCGACTCCCGCGTGACCGTCGAGTGGGGAGAGTGCGCAGCGTGACCGGCCATGAAGTTCGGGCTAGACCACCTTCCGGCCGTCCCGACGGCTCTACTGACGTCACTACCCGTCATGAGGTGCCTACACAGAGCTACGCTACTGGTCCTGGGTTCGCCATGTTCGGGGCCGGTGGGTCCGCGCCGCGACAACGCGGTGGTCGATGGCGCCTGAAGGACTGGCGGCTGCGCACCAAACTCACCGCGGTGCTGTTGGTGCCGCTGCTGCTAGCCGGTGTCCTCGGGGCCCTGCGGGTCACCGATCTGGTAGGCAACGCACGCAATTTCGCCGCGCTAAGCGACCAGATCAGGTTCGCCCAGCAGTTGGGCGTCGTGGTGTACGAACTGCAGGGAGAGCGCTACCGGGCGGCCGCGATGCAGGCCAGCGGCGGTTTTACGGATCGCGCCGCACTGGCGGCGCAGGTCCGGCGGGTGGATGCCGCGGTCAGTTCGCTGGGCGCGGCGCAGCGAGCCGGCGAGCCTTCCCCGGCCGCCGCACTGAGCCGGCTGTCTGGGCTTCCCACGCTGCGCAGGGCCACCTCGCGGACCGATCTTGCACTCAGTAATGTCGCCGCACGCGACGCCGTCGTCGGGTATTCCGCGCTGATCGCGACGCTGCTCGAGCTCGACCGGCAAGCGCTGGACGGGACACCGGACTCGTTAGCTCGCCAAGCCGACGGCGTCAAGGTGCTCGCGGTCGCCCAGGAAAAAGCCGCCTATGAGCATGCGGCGTTACTGGCGGGGATCTTGTCCGGTGGCTTGTTCGCCGATCAGCAGGCGGCCCTGCGCGCCGCCGACGCGCGGTTCGACGCCGCAGCCGAGGAGTTCGGCCAAGCCGTGTCTCCCGGACAGCAGCAGTTCTACTTCGGCGCTCGGGCAGTGCTGGATCGCAAGCGGCTGCTGGCTGCCGCGCTGGACCGGGCGCAGCGTGGCGCACCGCTGGAGACGGTTGCCGGTGACTGGAACTCCGCGGCGGTGGGGACCGTCGAAGACATCCGCCAGGGCGAGATCATGCTGCTCAGCAAGCTGCGGCAGGACACCGTGGCGCGCAGCGACCGAGCGTGGCACGAGGCGTTCTGGGATGGCGCCGCGGTCATCGCGCTGCTGCTGCTCGCCGTCGCGCTGCTCATCGTCGTGGTGCGCTCGCTGTTGCAACCGCTGCGTGCCTTGCGCACCGCCGCCTTCGAGGTTGCCGACCGGAGGCTGCCCGAGGCCGCCGAGCAGCTCCGAAACGCCGATGGCCCCGGCCAGCCGACCGTGGATCCGGTCCCGGTGCACTCCCGGGAGGAAGTGGGTCAGGTCGCCAGGGCGTTTGACACCATGCACGCCCAGGCCGTCCGGTTGGCCGCCGAGCAGGCTCAGCGACGCTGCAGCCTCAACGACGTCTTCGTCAACCTCTCCGGTCGGACCCAGCAGGTGGTCCAGCGGCAGCTGCAGCTGATCGACGAGATACGCAGCCAAACACATGACCCGGCAGTCACGACTAGCTTGGTGGCGCTCGATCGCCTTGCCGCCCGGATGCGCCGGCACAGTGAAAACCTCCTTGTGCTGGCCGGTGGGACGGTGCGCCGTGACGCCGAAGGGCCGACGACGGTGCTCGATGTGCTGACCAACGCCGTCTCGGAGATCGATCAGTACCAGCGGGTGACGGTCGGCCAGTCGGCTCCGGCCATGGTGACCGGCCCGGTCGCCCACGACCTGGTTCACCTCATTGCAGAGTTGCTCGATAACGCGACCAGCGTCGCGCCGCAGGCCACCATGGTGGCCCTGACCAGCGCGCTGACCGAAGACCACAGCCTGCTGGTGGAGATCACCGACTCCGGGCCCGGCATCGCTCTGGACGAACTGCAGGAGATCAACGCACGGCTGGCCTGTGCACCAGCGGCCGATGTGTCGATCCCCGGGCAGATGGGTCTGTTAGTGGTGCGTGAGCTGGCCGGGCAGCATGGCATCTCGGTGCGGTTGCGCCAGCGCCTCGACGGCGACGGGATCACCGCGACCGTGCTGTTGCCGCCCTCGCTGGTGACAGTCGACCTCCGGGTGCCGACGGATCCCGCCCCAGCCAGCACATCGGAGCGCGAATCCGGCTCGGCCGGGTGGAGCGGGCCCGACGGGCAGCTGCCGCTGCAGGTGTCGGTGATCGACGACGCCACCGAAGGTGAGCTGTTCAGCCCAGCGTCGATCAACCCAGCCTCGCTCGGTGTGTCCGCGTCGCAGCGCAGCCAGCCGCGTACGGCGCAGCAGGAGTGGCTCGAACTCTTCGGCAGCACGGGTGACCAGGCGCAGGTTGCGGCGGCCACCGATGCGCGCAACGGTGGCGGTTTGCTGCCCCCGCCGGCGGGCGCTGCGGCGGTCGAGCCGGCCGGGGAGGTTCGCGAAGAGATCTTCGAGATGGTGTCCGCGTGGTTCCGCGAGCAGCAATCCACTCCCGTGAACGACGCGCCAGAGACCGCTGCGACCAAGTGGTGGTCCCCCTTCGACGAGGGATGGCAGGCGGCGCAAGCCCTGCGCGCTCCGGTTGACCACGACTTCACCCCAGCCGGTTTGCCCAAGCGGCAGCCGCGCGCGCATCTGGTGCCCGGTTCGGACGGCGATGTGCTGCCGACGCCGGTAGCCGCCGCACCGACCCGCACCGCGGACGCTGTGCGCGGCCGGTTGAGCAGATACCAGCGCGGCTTGAATGTCGGCAGACACGCCCACATCAGTCCTGACGAGCAGCTGAGCTGGACCGACACGCTGCAACGACCGATCGACGAGCGCACTTTCGAGGAGAATCAGCAGTGACGACAGCAGCGCCCCGACATCCAGGCCAGCCCAGCCAGTTCGGCTGGCTGGTGGATAGTTTCGTCCAGCAGGTGCCGGGAGTGGCGCATGCGGTCGTCGTCTCCGCCGACGGGTTGCTGCTGGTCCCATCGTCGGGACTGCCTCGAGACCGCGCTGATCAGCTTGCCGCGGTCACCTCGGGTCTGGTGAGCCTCACCCAGGGCGCGGCTCGCTGCTTCGAGGCGGGTGGGGTCGTGCAGACCGTCGTGGAGATGGAGCGCGGCATCGTGTTGACCATGGCGATCAGCGACGGATCCAGTCTCGCGGTGTTGGCCTCGCCGAGCTGCGACATCGGTCTGATCGGCTATGAAATGACATTGTTGGTAGACCGAGCAGGCAAACTGCTGACCCCCGAGCTGCGCGCCCAGCTACAGAACGCCGCCCGCCCGTAGCGGGTCAGTCGTGCATGAGTGCGGCGGAGGTGATGCGGTGCAGGGGGAAGCGGCGTAGCTCGTCGGCTGAGCGGTCGAACCCTTCGAGGATGCCGCCGCCTACGCTCACTGGGCGCACGATGCGCCGGCGGGCCACCCCATGGGAGTCGACGTAGCCGATGCAGACGTTGCTGCCGGCGTGCGCGGCATCCTGCAGCAGCTCCAGGGTTTCACCGGTGGACACTGCACCGTTTCCCAGCCCGCGGCGGGTGGTGGCCGCTGCATCGCCGGATCGTAGCGCCGCCACCATGGCGCCAAGCTGCTCCGCCGAGGGGGTAGGTGGCACGATCGCCCGCCGGGTCGGCTGGATCCGGGCCTTGGCCCGGCGAGCACCGGCGCGCAGGTCGACCACCTGACCATCGGCTCCCTCAGCGACCGGGATGAAGCCGGCGCCGCGTACTTCCTCGAGCAGTGCAGCCAGCGCCAACGGGCTGACCAGCACGGTAGGAGCAAGCCGGCGCAGCCCGCAGCGCGCGGCGACCGGGTGCGCTAGCAGCTCACTGAGCAGCGCCGCGTCGTCGCAGCGCAAGAACGCGGCGGCGGCGCCGCCACGCAACCGCCCGTGCCGCCGGGCCACATCGTCGACGAGGTAGCTCACCGACTGCGGCACCGGGGTGACCGAGCGGCTCCGGAACAGCTCGTGGAGGTCGGCAGCGCTGCGGCCGGCGTCTAAGGCCCGGCGCACTGTGGCTTCGGTGACCCGGTAGACGGTGGCGCCACCGGCCGACTCCACATCGGCTACCAGCCCGATCTCCCTTGCCAGTTCGGGCTCCAGCGGTCCCGGCGCCACCACGGTGCGGTCGGCCTGGACCATGACGTGGGTCACCGGCTCAGGTAGCGCGGTGTGCAGAACGGCCGATGCGGCCGCGGCACCGTCACGCAGCAACGCACGACCGGCACCGGACACCGCTCCCAGCGCGAGCACACCTAAAGCGGTGGCCTCCTGGACGGTCCAGGCGACCACTTGCTCGCGGCGCCGGCCGTCCCGCCGGGGTGCCCGCCACGCCAGCAACCCCGCGAGGTCCTCAGGTCGTTGGAGACCGCAGCCGGCGGGCAGCTCGGCGATCGCCTCAAGGATCCGGCGCCGCTGAGCCGAGGCACGTGGCTGGTGCAGCTCGTCGGACAGGGCGGCCAGTGGGCGATCTTTGTCATCGCGGGTCCGGACCAACCCGGGCAGCCGCGGTAGCTCGAGCCACCCAGGCACCAGCATGGCCCAGCGCCGCTGCGGTGGCGCGGCGAGCCAGGCATCGGCGGCGGCGGTGGGCAACCACAGCGGCGCGCCGGTTCCCTCGTCGGTCCAGGTGATCAGTCCAGCAGCGACGGCCACCTCGGCAAGCAGCGCGACGCTGGGCTCGTCGACGTCGAGCAGCCGCGCGGTTCGTCGCATGTCTCGCACGCCCAGGCCCCCCGTGCGCAACATCGGAGGGGGATCCGCTGACCATTCGGCGAGCAACTGCTCGGTGTGGCGCAGCAGCTCGAGCACCGCACCGGCGGCTGTCGAGTCGACCATGGACGGGTCGTGCTGGCGAGTGGGCAGCGCCGGCTCGTCGAGCTCAAGCGGTCCGAGCGGATGATCTGCGCGCAGCGCCAGACCCACTTGTGCGGGTAACTCGACGGTGCCGGCGTCGATCCGCCGCAGCAGCCCGCGGGCCAGCAGGCGTTGCACCGGCGTGCGGGCTCGATTTAGTGGGACGAGCTCGGCGGCGTCCCGGCTGGTACCTACCGGGGATCCAGCCGCCAGCGCTCGCACCACTCCCAGCTCGTCCTCGGCGAGATCGGCGAGAACAGCGTTGACATCGACACCGACGAGGTCCGGGGCAGGGCGACCCAAACCACCCGGGTGCGGGCCGATGACCTGGCGGGCTGCCGGCGCCACCGCAAGCGCCGAATCATCACCCCAAACCAACGCCCGGCACCGCAGCGTGTCCAGTGCTCGCCCAACTCGTCCGGCAGCAACCCCCGAACCGAGCAGCTTCCCGACGATCTGCCGGTTCACCGGTGCGGTGTCCGCTCCGGCGACCAGTAGCGCTGTCAGCACCGCCACGGTGAATCGATCGAGGTCTTCGCAGGCTCGTGCGACCGATGCCGGGATGGCCGCTCGGGTAGCCAGCACCATCGAGTCGGCCGGCGGCGGCACGGCGAGGTCCGGGCGGGTGCGCAGCAACTCGACCAGCGTGTCGTCGTCCCGGGAGCGTAGCCAGTCAGCAAGCGCGGTGCTGGGCATCTGGTCCAGCCTAGCGAGAGGGCTCCTGGCGCGTCGAGTGACACCCTGGCGGTCAGCCTGAAATTTGAGCGCACCGTCATCGGGCACAATGGACTGTGTGCACGGCGCCTGGGGTCGCTGAGCACGCCAATGGGACGACCGAAAGAGAGAGAAGCCGTGGCCAAGCGCACCGACCGCATCGACCCGACCTGGCCGAGCTGGTCGGAGGAGGACCATCCAGTCACCGAACTCGCCGCTCCGCTGCAGGGTGCGCTGTCCCCGTTCGGTGAGGTTACCTTCCCGCTGCCGCCGGACCAGGTCCCCTACCAGCACCCGCATACTGAGATCAACCGAAGCGATAGCGAGTAGCGGGGTCGCGTCGGGCGGGTGTTTCGGGTCCGTTAGGGTGCCGTCACCGCTCAGCCCCCGCGGACGCCACAGCGTCGTTGGGCCGAGCGGGATCGCCCGATCGGGGAGGGCGAGCCCCTAATTCTGCTCGTCCGACACCACAAGAGGTCATGGCTCAACGTCCTCCCGGATCCTTCCGGCTACTCGACCGTCCGTACCTGATCGCCTGCGCCATCGGCGGCGTTCTGCTGGTCGTGGTGATGATCATCGCGATCGTCATGGTGGCCCCCTTCGGGGCTGACCAGCCGACCAAGACCGCGCCACCGCCGCCCGTCGTGGCCGCCCCGGCCATCAAGATCCCGCCGGCGATGATGCCGGCAGATCCCACAAAGCTGCCGCAGAGCACCACGTACACCGCGATCGCAGGGGCGCCGCTCGATCCTGGCCCGGTGGCAGCCACCGACGGCACAGTGGTGCACCCACGGCGCGAGGTCGTGGTCTACACCTCGCCCGGCGGCGCTCCGATCGCCAGACTTGATCCTCAGCAGATCGGCGACACCTGGCTGCCGGCGATCGCTCAGCAACCCGGATGGGTCGAGGTGCTGCTGCCCTCGCGACCCAACAGTTCCGCGGGCTGGGTAACCGATACTGCACTCGATCGGGCGGTTACCCCGTATCTCATCAGGGTGCACCTTCGTTCCCTCAATATGGAGCTGTTCATGGGGGGCCAGCGCCTGGGTAGCTGGACGGTGGGCACCGGTAAGGAAGCCCATCCAACGCCACCTGGGCGCACCTTTCTGCTCGGTTCGTTCAGCGACTCCGCGCAGAGGTACTCGCCAGTGATCTTGCCGTTGGGCACCCACAGCACGACTCTCGACAGCTTCGGCGGCGGCCCGGGAACCGTCGCGATCCATACCTGGCCTACAGCCAATGTCTTCGGTACTCGGTCCAGCGATGGCTGCATCAGGGTGCCGTCTGACGCGCTCCACCAGTTGATCCAAGTTCCTCTGGGGACGCTCGTGCTCATCGACGAGAATTAAACGAAAGGACAGCATGTGAACAGTAGGAAGCTCGCCGGCGTCAGTGCTGCCAGCGTCGGTGCTGCCACCGCCGTCGCAGCCCTGCTGCTGGGGACCCTGTCCGGCTCCGCTGGCGAAGAGCCCACCGCCTCGGCATTCGGTATCGCCGCGCGTGGTTTGCTGCCTATCGACCCGACTCCGTATGTCGAGGCCCCGCCCGACGGTCATAAGGCGCTCCTGGAGATTCCCGGTCCCAGCAAGGACAAAAACGCCATCTACGTCGCGCTGCTCAAGGTCGAGGCTGAGCACTTCCGGTCCAAGGCCACGGCTGTTGACGTGCGGATCCTTGATATCCTCAAGCTCAAGGTCCTCGAGGCTACCTGCGAGAACGGTCATGGTGACTCGTCACTCATCAGGACCGATGGCGGGGACAGCGAGTCGCCAGCCAAGGGTCAAGAGCTCGATCTCTCGCCGGTGATCAAGGTGGAGTTCAACCGCCAGCGTCACCACGATGACGAGCTCACGGTTGACGCTGCGGTGATCTCGGTGCTGCCGGGCGGCAGCCGGGGGCAGGCGATCTCGGCTAAGGACCTCAGTCTTCTGCAGGGAATCGCACCCAAGCAGCTGAAGGTCCCGACCATGGATCAGCTCAAGGCCGCGCATGCCAAGTCGGCGACGCCAGCGGGACCTGCCACTGGCACAGACCTGCTTGCCTTGCTCAAGGCTGCCAACCCGGGTCTCACGGCCAAGGGCGATCATGATGCACTGCTGGAGATTGTGATCTCGTCCGCTAGCTGCCGTGAAGAGCACCACGCCCAGGGACCGAAGGAAGAAGCTCCGGCGCCGAAGCCTGTCGAGGCGCACCTGCCGGTAACGCACTGATCTGACCGACAGATTCCGGAGGGGCTGGCACGCATCCGTGCCAGCCCCTCCGGCGTTGGATGCTCACCGTAGGATCGACTGTGTGAGTCCCGAAAAACGACTGACCCATGTGGACGACCGTGGCGCGGCTCGGATGGTTGACGTCTCCGACAAGCAGACTTCCGTCCGGGAAGCAGTCGCCTCCGGTGTGTTTCGTACCACCGAGGAGGTAGTGCGGTTGCTGCGCTCCGAACAACTACCCAAAGGTGACGCACTCGCCACCGCGCGCATTGCCGGGATCATGGCGGCCAAGCGAACGCCTGAGCTGATCCCGCTGTGCCATCCATTGGCATTGACCGGGGTGACTGTGGACCTGCACACCACCGGTTGCGAGGTTCAGATCACCGCCACGGTGCGCACCACTGACCGTACGGGCGTGGAGATGGAAGCGCTCACCGCAGTCGCGGTTGCCGGGCTTGCGTTACACGACATGGTGAAGGCCGTCGACCCCGCCGCCGTACTCGACGCGGTGCGGGTGGAACGCAAGGCAGGTGGCAAGACGGGGCCGTGGAGGCGACCGACGGCTGAGCCGTCGAATGGATCGCCGACGGCTGAGCCGTCGAGTTGATACCGACGGCTGAGCCGTCGAATTAGTTCAGGAGGATCGGTGACAACAACGACCCGTCGGGCCGTGGTGGTGGTGGCATCTAACCGCGCGGCCGCCGGGGTATACACCGACCGCACCGGGCCAGCCATCGTCGATTGGCTGTGTGAGCGTGGTTATCAGACCCCGGATCCTGTGGTGGTTCCTGATGGTTCGCCGGTGCGCGACGCGGTGGCAGCGGCAGTGGCGGACGCCGTAGATGTCGTGCTGACCACCGGCGGCACCGGCATCAGCCCCACCGACCGCACCCCGGAGGCCACCGAGCCGCTGCTGGACCGGCGGCTGCCTGGATTGGCGGACGCCATCCGATCGGCCGGGCTGCCCCAGGTACCCACGGCGGTGCTTTCCCGCGGGCTGGCAGGAGTGGCTGGGCGCACGCTGGTGGTCAACCTGCCGGGCTCCACTGGCGGGGTCCGTGACGGTCTGGGGGTCCTCGAGCGGGTGCTCGATCACGCCATCGAGCAGCTGCACGGTGCAGATCACGTCGGCAGCGGAACCGGTGAGCCGTCAGTCGCCGCCGGGCACGGACACGGGCACGGAGATGGACCCGGGCAGGCAAAGACGGCGGTCGCGCCCACCGCCTCGGCTGTCGTGCTTCGCGCTGTTGTCACCGAGGAACCGCTCGACGTCGAGGAGCACGCCCGCCTGGTCTCCCGCTCGAGTGCCGGAGCAGTGGTGAGTTTCTCCGGTTTGGTCCGCGACCACGACGGTGGCCGCGGGGTACGCGCGCTGGAGTACACCAGCCATCCCAATGCCGCCGATGTGATCGCGCGCGTGGCGGCGCAGGTAGCGGCGACGCACGCGCAGGTGTACGCGCTCGCTGTCAGTCACCGCATCGGGTCGCTGGCGATCGGCGACTCAGCAATCGTCTGTGCCGTATCGGCGGCTCACCGCGCGGAGGCTTTCGCCGCGTGCGCGGCCCTGGTCGACGAGGTGAAGCTGCAGCTGCCAATCTGGAAGCGGCAAGAACTGTCTGACGGCTCGGAGGAATGGGTCAACAGTCCGTGAAGGAGTGCCCTATCGTCGCGGACGTCGGCAGACAGTCAGCCTCCGGCAAAGGGCGGCAGCACATCTAACTCGGAACCGGGTCGCAGAGGCATATCGCGGTCGCGTACTGCGATCGAGTCGACCAGGAAGCTGCAGGCGCCCAACACCTTGTGCAGCGCCATTCCGTGCCGCGCGGTGATCACGTCCAGCGCATCGGCCACGGTAGCGTCGTCACCGATGTCGACACGCTCGCTGGGCAGCCCGGCCGCGGCACGCGCCGCTGCGAAATACCGCACGGTTACCACAGTTAGCCTCCGATCCTTCTCGACGGGCAGGCCGACTGGTCAGAGCGTGGACGGTCAATCCCGCGACCGACTCCAATGCGCATTCGTCCCCCGCGATGTCTGGAACAACTGATGAAATCATAGCTCACGAGCCGCCCGCAGCTCGGCCACGGTGACTATTACACCGCGAAAGCGGTCGCAACCACGATTTTGACCCGCAACTGCGACTTCAGATATATGGGACTGCTTTCCAGGCGGCAGCGGCACACTGCGCGCAACGCCCGTGCACTGCTGCGCTCAAGCCGGGCTGCCCCTGGTCAGCGGGACAATATGTCGGCGGAGTTTCCTGCCCGTACCTGCGGAGGTATTCTTTCCAACGTGCCGCACTATCGGATGTCAGAGATCGCCGAACTGTTCGGAGTAAGCGACGATACCGTTCGCAGGTGGGCGGATTCAGGGCAACTAACCGCGATCCGCGACGCCGGTGGCCGCAAGGCTGTGGATGGGGTGGAGCTGGCTGCGTTCGCCAAGTCGCAGGCGCACGCCACACCAGACCCATCAGTGGTGGACCGATCGGCACGCAACCGGTTTGTCGGGCTGGTCACCGAGGTGATCTCCGACCGGGTGATGGCGCAGGTGGAGATCCAGTGCGGACCGCACCGGGTCGTCTCGCTGATGAGCAGCGAGGCGGCACGGGAGCTGGGACTGGTGCCGGGGGTACTAGCGGTGGCCGTTGTGAAGTCGACCCAAGTCATGGTCGAGACCCCGGTAGGACGGGGATGAA
>JAICHZ010000055.1 GCA_025924655.1 Pseudonocardiaceae bacterium
GCCAACGCCGCCGATCCGGATGGGTTTGATCACCCGGCGTAGCGCCCGGACCGGTGGATCGGTCACTGTATAGACCGACTCGAGGGCGATCGCCACCCCCCCGCCCGGTTGCCAGCTACGCGCGAAGGTACGAACAAACTCGACCACGATACGCGCTGTAAGCAGCAGCCAGAAGAAGAAGAGCAGATAGTAAGCGACCCACCGGACCACGTCCACGGAGATACTCTGCCACCGGTACCCCGGTGCCGGTAAGCCGGGGCCCCTTGACGGCCTAACCAGGCGTTAGCTGAAGAAGCGACCTTCGGCGATCCGGCGCCTATCTTCGGCGGACACGTCGACGTTGGGCGGCGAGAGCAGGAACACCTTGTTGGTGACCTTGTCGATCGAGCCGCGCAGCGCGAAAGCCAGCCCGGCCGCGAAGTCGACCAGCCGCTTGGCGTCCCGGTCGTTCATCTCGGTCAGATTCATGATCACCGGATTGCCCTCTCGGTAGCGTTCCCCGATGGGCCGGGCCTCGTTGTAGTTGTGCGGATGCAGCGTGACGATGCGGGACAGCGGATGTGAGCCGCCGTCTCCGAGCGCATCTTCAGCGAGCGAACCGGCGCGTGGCGCTGGCGCGACACGTTGAGGTGCGACGGGCTGGCGGACCGTTGACCTGGCATCGATGGCCGCCGTGTCGATCGCCAGCGAGCCGCGCACCGGAGCCGCCACCGTCCACGGACCGGCGGCTCGAGAATCCGTGGAACGAGATCCGGCGGCCCAGGAAGGAGACCGGGTGGTGGAGTGTGTTCTGGGCACCGCGTGATGCCCAGCCCGGGTCGCGAACCCGTCGTCGTAATCGTCGACAGCCGCCCGGTGCGGACGTCGAACGCCCGGTCGTTCAGCGTGTTCACTCAGGCCGTTAGCCGCCGGAGCCATGGCTGCGACCGGGTCGGAACCCTGCTCATACGCTGGGTCATAACCCTGGTTGCCATTGCCCGGATCGGGATATTCAGCGCGGTAGCTCGAGTGATAGTCGTCTGCACCGAACTCAGCGGCGTCGAACTCCTCGACTCCGACCATGCCGAAGTACGCCTTCAGCCTGTGCAGCGCGCTCATCGTTCGCCTTCCTATCCCCATCTTCGACGCACCACCCGCCGAACCAACCCCGACCCACGGAATCCGGCTCCAGCCCACGGACCGTCGTACCCGGTCAGCGCGAGGTTAACGGCCGATCACCCAATAGCGCGGTTCCGACACGCACGCACGTCGAGCCATGCCTGATGGCCTGTTCGAGGTCGCCGCTCATCCCGGCGGACATCTCGACCGCGCCGGGATGCGACCGGCGCAACCGCTGGGCAGCCATCTCGAGTTGGGCGAAGGCATCCTCGGGATCGATCCCGAGCTGGGCGACTGCCATCACGCCTTCCAGCCGGAGCTGCGACGCGGCTGCCACCTGATCCGCCAGCGCCTCGAGCTCTGCCAGCGGGCAGCCACCACGCGCGGGGTCGCCGTCCAGACTGGCCTGGACCAATACGCCGAGGCTGCCCTGGCGTCGGCCGGCCTCCCTCGCGGAGCGGACAGCTCGCTGCAGCGCCTCGACCAGTCGCGGTGAATCCACCGACTGCACCTGCGCTGCCCATCGAGCCACTGACGGGCACTTGTTTCGCTGCACACGACCGACCATGTGCCAGCGAACCGCCGCGCCCGGGCGTAGCTCGATGACCTCCGCCACCTTCGTGGCGGCCTCGGCATCGCGGGCCTCAGCGGCATCGAACAGACCAAGGTCGACGAGCAGCGCGACGTCGCGTGCCGGGAAGGTCTTGGTGACTGGGAGCAGCCGGACCTCAGCAGGATCGCGCCCCACCGCGGCGCACGCAGCGGTGATGCGCCTGCGGACCCG
Source organism: Pseudonocardiaceae bacterium (assembly GCA_025924655.1). GTDB lineage: Bacteria > Actinomycetota > Actinomycetes > Mycobacteriales > Pseudonocardiaceae. The sequence goes on from JAICHZ010000055.1 coordinate 1,883, forward strand.
CGCGAGCGCCGCCGCCAGCTCTTCGCGGCGACGGCGCGCCAGGTCCGTCATTGCTCGAACCAGGTCACTGCGGCAAGCCGGCCGGTGACGCCGTCGCGGCGGTAGCTGTACAGCGCCGGGTCCTCGATGGTGCACCGTGGGTCGACACCGATCTTGGCCACGCCTGCGGCGGCAAGCTGGCGCCACAGCCCGGCCCGCAGGTCCAGACCCGCGGTGCCCTGGCGGGTCCGGCAGGCGCTGCCAGGTAATCGGGCCTCCACGTCGGCCTGCATCTGCTCGGGTACCTCGTAGCACTGCCCGCACGCCGACGGTCCGAGTAACGCCTCCACCCGCTCGATACGCGCGCCGAGCCGCCGCATCATCTCCAGCGCGGCGGGCAGCACTCCGGCCCGAGCACCCACCCGCCCGGCATGCACCGCGGCGACAACGTTCCCGACCGGATCAGCGAGCAGCACCGGAACACAGTCGGCGACCAGCGCTGCCACCGCCAGCCGGGGCTGCGTGGTGACCAGCGCATCGCAGGCCGGGATCGGCTGCGGCTGCGGACCGTCGACCACGGTGACGGTGCGGCCGTGCACCTGCTCCATCCAGACCACGCACTCGGCGGCCAATCCCACGCCGGTGGCAAGCCGTTCGCGGTTGGCGGCTACCGCTTCAGGACGGTCACCCACGTGCTCGCCTAAGTTGAACGAGTCATACGGCGGCGCTGAGGCTCCGCCGTTGCGGGTGGTGACCACCCGCCGGACGCGGATAGTGCTCACCGCTTCATAAACGGTGGAACGTCCACGTCGTTATCGTCGTCGAAGTCGTCGGTTACCGGTACCGCCCGGCTCGGTGTGCGGGGTCCAGTGGCGGGCTGCCAGGCCGCTGGATTGGGTGGGGTATGGCGAGCCGGGGTCGCCCTCGGATAGGACCGAGTTCCCGCTGCGGTGGACCCGGCTGCCTGTCCAACCTGACCGGCCTGTGCCGTGGCGACTGTCCGTGCGGCCACCGGCGTCGGGTCCAGCCGCTTGTGTGACGGCACACCGGAGTCGAAACCAGCGGCTATCACCGTGATCCGTACCTCGTCGCCCAGCGAGTCGTCGATCACCGTGCCAAAGATGATGTTGGCATCGGGATGCGCGGACTCCTGCACCAGCGACGCGGCCTCATTGATCTCGAACAGACCCAGATCCGAGCCGCCGGCGATGGATAGCAGGACGCCGTGTGCGCCCTCCATCGACGCTTCCAGCAATGGCGAGTTGATGGCCTTAGCGGCGGCCTGCACCGACCTGCCCTCCCCACGGGCGGATCCGATACCCATCAGCGCACTGCCCGCGCCGGACATGACGCTTTTCACGTCGGCGAAGTCCAGGTTGATCAGACCGGGTGTGGTGATGAGGTCGGTGATGCCCTGGACACCGGACAGCAGCACCTCGTCGGCGGACCGGAAAGCATCCATCAGACTGACGTTGACGTCACCGAGCTGCAGCAGACGGTCATTCGGGATCACGATCAGGGTGTCGCACTCGGTTCGCAGCTCGGCGATGCCGTCCTCGGCCTGACCGCCTCGCCGCTTGCCCTCGAAGGTGAATGGCCGGGTCACCACGCCGATGGTCAGGGCACCCAGCTTGCGAGCGATGCTCGCCACCACGGGAGCTCCTCCGGTGCCGGTGCCACCGCCCTCACCCGCGGTGACGAAGACCATGTCCGCGCCTTTGAGAACGTCCTCTATCTCCTCGCGATGGTCCTCGGCAGCCTTGCGGCCGATCTCCGGGTTCGCCCCCGCGCCGAGCCCGCGGGTGAGCTCGCGTCCGATATCTAGCTTGACGTCGGCGTCGGACATCAGCAGTGCCTGGGCGTCGGTGTTGACCGCGATGAACTCGACACCGCTGAGCCCGACCTCGATCATGCGGTTGACCGCGTTGACGCCGCCACCGCCGATTCCGGCGACTTTAATCACGGCGAGGTAGTTGTGCGGGGGGTTCATTCGCTTGGGCCTTCGGTTCGGCCTTCGATGTCGCACACAGTGCGGCCTTCCTCGTCGCTGCCAGCACCCTGCCGACGTCCGGACATTCCTGCTCCCCTCGGCGTGGCAGAACCCTCAACCTCAGCTAAAGGATTAGAGTTATGTCAGCTTTCTCTCTGAGCGACGGTAGGCACCCGCACCGGCAGGGTCCAGCAGGCACGCCGAGAGACCGGCGACGCGAGTCTATGCGGCGACCGTTTTGCGCCATGGCAGCGCCATTGACCGGAGCAGCACCACCATCGCGTTCTCATGCGACGGTGGGCAAGGCAGGGCTGGAGATGTCGTAGACCTTGCCCGGTTGGGTCAGGAGCGGGCCCAGTACGGCCGCCTTGCGGGCGCTGTCCTCGACGCCGCCCCAGCGCACTTCCCGGCCGTAACCGCCACGCCCAGTGCCTTGCGGCGCGTTGCCCAGTCGCAGCACGACGTCAGCGGGAGAGTTCGCGGCTATCGAGCGCACTTGGCCGCGCAGCCACTCGGGCAGCCCAGTCAGCACCGTCAGTGCCGCCACCGTGGCGGCGTCGCGGGGCCCGACCCGGTCCGACCGCAGCTCGGGCAGGCCGGGCGGCTCGAGGGGCACCGTCGCGTAGTCGGTTCCGATGGCGTCGACCAGGTGCACGCCGTTGCCGCGACGCACGACCGCGACCGGGATGCGTTCAGTGATTTCGATTCGCACCGTGCCGTCCAGGCTGCACCGCACCTGTACGCTGGCCACCCGAGGCACCGCGGCAACCCGGCGCTCGATCGCCGTGGTGTCCAGCCGCAACATCGGCGTTCCCAACGGCACCGCCGCGACCGCCTTCACGACGTCGACGGGAAGCTCCTTGGTGCCCGCCACCGCCACGGAACGGGCGTCGAACACCGAACTGACCAGCAACACCCACGTCCCGCCTCCGACCAAGGCGAGCACCACCATCCCGGCGGCCAGCCAGAGCAGCCACTTTTGGGCCGGTCTGGACGGGCCCGGCGCCGGCGGCTGAGCAACCTCGACCTTGGCCCGAGCGGTCACCGGGGCAGCGGCGCGGTGCGACGCCACCGCTGCATGATCGCGATTTGGGAAGCGGGAGCCGCGCTGAGCGCGGTTGATTCTTCCGAAACGGCGATCATGGCCTTCTTCGGCAGCGCCGGTGCGTCGGGCCGCACCGCGATGTCGCGCGACGTCTGACGGACGAGGCGTATCGCGACGGGATCGGCGGCGGGCGCCCGAGGCACCGGGACCCGACGCCCTCACAGCGGACCCGCGCCGCCGGTGGCGCAGCCGGCGGTGTCAGACCCGACGGTGTCGGACCCGGCGGTGGACGGTCCGCGGGCCGCCAGCTCCGCGAGTAGCCGCGGACCGAGCATCGTCACGTCGCCAGCTCCCATCGTCACCACCACGTCGCCGGGTCGCACCAGATCAGCCAGCCGTCCGGGTACATCGGCCCAGCACGGCTCGTAGAGCACACAATCCGCCGGCAATGGCACCGCTTGCCCGATCAGCGCTGCGGTGACGCCCGGCAACGGGTCCTCCCGAGCCCCGTAGACGTCCAACAGCAGCACCACGTCGGCCAGCGCCAGCGCGGTCCCGAACTCGGCGGCGAAGTCCCGGGTGCGGGAGTACAGGTGCGGCTGGAACGCCACCAGCAGCCGCCTCTGACCCACCACCTGGCGGGCGCCACGCAACGCGGCCGCGACCTTTGTCGGATGGTGGGCATAGTCGTCGTAGACCCGCACACCGGCCGCCTGCCCGATGAGCTCGAACCGGCGGCGCACCCCGCCGAATCCGGCCAGCCCCGCTAGCAGGCCCGGCAGCGGTGCGCCCAGCTCGAGACCGGCCAACAATGCCGCGAGGGCGTTGCTCGCCATGTGCTCCCCGGGCGCCGCGATCTGCAGCTGCACCCGGTACGACACGCCATCCGATCCGGTCAACGCCAGGGTGGCGGTACCTCGCGCACCGTCTGGCGTATAGGCCAGCAGCCGGGCGTCGGCCGCCGCGGCAACAAGTCGGCCGTAGCGGCGCACTCGCACCCCGGACGCGGCGGCTCGGTCGGCCAGCGCGGCGGAGCCGGGATCATCAGCGTTGGCGATCAGCACGCCGTCCGGGGCTAGGCGAGCGACGAAAGCATCGAAACAGGCGGTGTAGGCCTCGACGGTGCCGTGGTGGTCCAGGTGGTCAGCCCCGACATTGGTGACCACGGCCACGTCGGGCGAGTAGGCCAGGAAAGTGGCGTCGCTCTCGTCGGCTTCGGCCACGAAGATGTCGCCGCGACCCTGGTGGGCGCCGGTGCCACAGCCGGTGAGATCGCCACCGATGAGAAACGACGGGTCGGCGCCACAATGTTGCAGCGCAACCGTGAGCATCGAGGTGGTGGAGGTCTTGCCGGCGGTCCCGGTGACACAGGCGACGCGGTAACCGGTCATCAGGGCGGCCAGCGCCGCCGAACGGTGGATCACCGGGATACCGCGCCGGGCGCCCTCGACGAGTTCCGGATTATCTGGATCGGTCTGGTGCACGGCTTTGGTGCTGATGATCGCGGTAGGGGTGGCACCGAGTTGGTCGAGGTTGGCCGCGGCGTGCCCGACGGTCACCTTCGCGCCTAACTCCCGCAGCGCGGGTAGCGCTTCCGAGTCCTTGGCGTCCGAGCCGGACACCGCGCCACCGCGGGCCAGCACGATCCGGGCCACCCCGCTCATCCCGGCACCGCCGATCCCGATCAAGTGGGCGCGGGCCAGCTGCGGTGGCAGCTCAGGGTTGGTGGCCGACGGGGGGGCCGCTCCAGCCGTCACCGAGATGCCTCCAAGACGATCCCGGCCAGCACATCGTCAGCGTCCGGATGACCGGCTACCCGGGCGGCCGCACTCATCTCCGCGAGCCGGTGTGGATCGGTGAGGATGCCCACCACCTCCTTGACGACCCTGGCCGGCGTGAGGTCGGCGTCTGCCACCAGCACCGCGCCGCCGGCCTGCACCAGCGGGCGGGCGTTGAGCGCCTGCTCCCCGTTACCGTGCGGCAGCGGGACATACAACGCTGGAAGGCCGACGGCGGACAGCTCAGCGACGGTGATCGCCCCCGCCCGGCAGATCGCGAGATCGGCGGCTGCCAGCGCCAGGTCCATCCGCTCGAGGTAGGGCACCGCGACGTAGCGCGGTGCCCCCGCCACCACCGCCACCGCCACGGTGTTGCGTCGCCCATGGGCGTGCAGCACGCCGATACCGGCGGCGCCGAGCTCGGCCGCCGCGCCCGACACCGCGGTGTTCAGCGAGCGGGCGCCCTGCGAACCACCGGTCACCAGCAGGGTCGGCGCGGCCGGGTCCAGGCCGAAGTGCTCCCGGGCCTGGGCCCGTAACGCCGGTCGGTCCAGTGACGAGATCGCCTGCCGCAGCGGGATCCCGATCACTTCGGCCCGCGGCAGTCCAGTGTCGGGTACCGCGGCGAGGACCCGGTCGGCGAACCGCGCCCCGACCTTGTTGGCCAACCCGGCGCGGGCGTTGGCCTCGTGGACCACGATCGGCACCCGACCGCGTGCGGCGAGGTAGGCCGGCAGCGCGACATAGCCGCCGAACCCGACCACGACATCGGCGGCGACCGCGTCGAGCACTTCCCGGACCCGGCGCACCGCGGCGCGGAGCCGCACCGGCAGGGCCAGCAGATCCGCGCTCGGGCGTCGTGGCAGCGGCACCGCGGGAATGAGCTCCAGTGGGTAGCCACGCTGGGGCACCAGGGTGGTCTCCAGCCCACGCTGGGTGCCCAGCGCGGTGATCCGCGCCTCGGGCGCCGCCCGGCGCACGGCGTCAGCCAGCGCCAACGCTGGTTCCACGTGTCCTGCGGTGCCGCCCCCAGCGATCACCACAGATATCGCCTTCACCGCCTGCCCCCGCTGGACGCGATGGGCCAACCCGCGGCCCGGGACCGCGGTGCGGGCACGTAGGGCACCGGTGGTCGCAGCTGGAGCAGTCGCGACAGCCCACCGTGGCGCCCCGACCGGGCGGACTCGTGACGCAACGCGGACACCGCCTGCGGTTCGTGCCGCGCGAAGTTCGCCAGCAACCCGAAGGCCAGCATCGTCAAGGCGATGGAAGTACCTCCGGAGGAGATCAACGGCAGCGGGATCCCGGTAATCGGCAGCAAGCCGACAACGTAGCCGATGTTGATGGCGGCCTGGCCGACGAGCCAGGTGGTCACGGTTGCGGACACCAGCTTGATCCACGGGTCGGTGTTGCGCGCCGCGATCCGAATCCCGACGTAGGCCAGTGTGCCGAACAGCAGCAGCACCACCAGACAGCCCAGGAAACCCAGCTCCTCGCCGATGATCGCGAAGATGAAGTCGTTGTGCGCGTTGGGCAGGTAGTCCCATTTGGCGCTGCCCTGTCCCAACCCCACCCCCCACCAACCGCCGTCAGCCAGGGAGAACATCGCCTGGCGAGCCTGGTAGGCCGCACCCTGCGGGTCAGAGCCCGGGTGCAGGAACGATTGGATTCGCATCGATCGGTAGCCGGCGAGGCCGGCCATCGCGGCCGCCCCGGCGACGGCTGCGATCACGATCGCGCCGAACAGCTCAAGCGGCGCACCGCCGAACCACAGCAGCGCGAGTAGCACCACGGCCAGCGTGATCGTGGTACCCAGGTCGGGTTGCAACATCACCAGCGCAAAGATCGCGACGGCCATCGGGACCAACGGCACGAGCAGGTGCCGCCACTGGTGTAACAGGGCCCGCTTGGTGATCAGTACGTGCGCCCCCCACAGGGCCAGCGCGAGTTTCGTCGGCTCGGAGGGTTGTAGCGAAAGCGGTCCCAACCGGAGCCACTTCTGCGCTCCGTTGATCTCCGCGCCCAGCGGGCTGAGCACCATGGCCAGCAACACGACGCACCCGATGAGGAACAGCCCGCTAGTGCCGCGCAACATCCGCACCGGCATCCGTAGTCCCAACCAGAACAACACCAGCCCGAACCCGCAGTACGCCAGTTGCTGGACGAACACCGCATAGGATGAGCCGACCTTGTTGTAGGACTCCACGTTCGACGCTGAAAGCACCATTACCAGGCCGAACAGGATCAACAGGCCGAACACTGCGAGTACCAGGTGCAACGAGGTGAGCGGCCGGGCCAGCCAGGCGGTGAGCCCGTCTCGAGCGGCTGCCCATTGAACGAGCGCCGACCGACCTGACCGCGACCGAGCACCGTCCGTTCGAGCACCATCCGTTCGAGCACCCCGCGGTCGGGCACCCCGCGGCCGATCCGTCCGCCGTCGACCAGACATCGACGTACCGCGTCGGGTTGAGCCACTCACCGGAGGTCCAGCGCGGCGACGGCGGCGGCGAACACCCGGCCACGATGTGCGTAGTCGGTGAACATATCCATCGACGCCGCCGCCGGGGCGAGTAGCACGACGTCACCCGGCCTGGCCAGCTCCGCTGCTGCTGCCACCACCTCCATCATGGCTCCATCGTCTCCCGAATCCACCACTCGCACCGGGAGGTTGGGTGCGTGTCGCGCCAGCGCGGCGGCGATCACTGCGCGGTCGGCGCCGAGCAGCACAGCACCGACCAGCCGATCCCGGACTTCGGTGATCAGCTCGTCGACCTCGACACCTTTGAGCAGACCGCCGCCCACCCACACCACCCGGTGCCTGGCCAGCAGGGAGGCCCGCGCCGCATGCGGGTTGGTGGCCTTGGAATCGTCGAGGTAACACACCCCAGCGTGCTCGCCGACCGGCGTACCCCGGTGCCCAGCAGGGATGAAAGCGCGTAGCCCGAGAGCAACGGCCGGCGCCGGGACGCCGACGCAGCGGGCCAACGCCGCGGCGGCCAACGCGTTGGCAAGGTTGTGCCGCCCGGTGGGCCGGACGTCGGTGACCTGGGCTAGCACGGTGCCGTCAACAGCGTCGCCGAAAGCTCGATCCGCCAGTTGACCACCAATGACGCCCAGCTGACCGGCCGCCGGCTCACCGGTGGTGAACTCAATCCCGCCGAGCCCGGCAGCCAACCGCGTTGACCACTCATCGTCGGCGTTGACCACCGCTGTGGCGGCCCGGGGGTACACGCTGCCCTTGGCCGCGGCATACCCCGCCAGACCGCCGTGCCAGTCCAGGTGGTCAGCGGAGACGTTGAGCACCGTGGCGGCCCGCGGACTCAGCTCGGAAGACCAGTGCAACTGGAAGGACGACAGCTCCACGGCGAGCACCCGGTGCCCGGCGCGCACCGCGTCCAGTACCGGGAACCCGACGTTCCCACACGCGACCGCGTCGACGCCGGCGGCACGCAGGATCGCTTCGAGCATCCCCACCGTGGTGGTCTTGCCGTTGGTGCCGGTGACCACCAGCCACTGGGCCGGCTCCGACTGCGCACAGTCGATCCAGTGGGCCAGCGTCACGTCCCCGATCACCGGAACGCCGGTGCGTTGGGCGGCCACCATCAGCGGAGCATCCGGCCGGAAACCGGGGCTGGTCACCACCAGGTCGGTACCCGGCGGCGGCGCGACCAACCCGGCGAGGCGGCGTCCGGCACCATCAACTCCTGGGATACCAGCCAGCGCCTGTAGCTGGGTCGGGGACGAATCGGTGACCGTGACCTCGGCGCCCAGCTCCGCCAGCACCCGGGCGGCCGAAGCGCCCGTGGTCCGGGCTCCGGCGACCAGCACCCGGGCCCCGGCGAGGTCTGCAACGCAGCGCACCTTCATCCCCCAGCCGCAGTCAACCATTCGCTGTAGAACACACCGGCACCCAGCGCACAGCAAATGGCCGCGAGGAGCCAAAACCGGATGATCACAGTGGTTTCGGGCCATCCGGCGAGCTCGAAATGGTGGTGAAACGGAGCCATCCGGAATGGCCGGCGCCGAGTAGTCCGAAAGACCGCCACCTGGATCACCACCGACATCGCCTCGACGACGAACAGCCCACCGATCACGACCAGCAGCAGTTCGGTCCGAGTGACCACGGACAGACCGGCCAGCAGCCCACCGATGGCCAACGATCCGGTGTCACCCATGAAGATCTTCGCCGGGGGGGCGTTCCACCACAGAAACCCGATGCACCCACCTACCGCGGCGGCGGCCACGACGGCGACGTCGAGCGGGTCGCGGACGGTGTAGCAGCCGGGGACCGGCAGCAGAGTGCAGTCCTGGGTGTACTGCCAGAACGAGACGATCACATAGGTCACCAGCACCATCGCCGCCGCGCCCGCCGCCAGCCCGTCCAAACCGTCGGCCAGGTTCACCGCGTTCGACCACGCGGACACCAGCAGGTAGCTGAAGACCACGAATCCGACGACGCCGAAGGACACCACGGCGACATCCCGCACGAAAGACAGGTGAATCGAAGCCGGGGAGATGCCATCGCTGTCCCGGAAGCCCATCGCCAGGATGCCGAACAACACCGCCGCGACCAGCTGCCCGACGAGCTTGGCGGTCTTGTTCAGGCCCAAGTTCCGCTGCCGTCGGACCTTGATCAGGTCGTCCAGGAAGCCGACCACTCCCAGCACCGTGGTGAGCAGCAACACCAGCAGGGCCGACGCGGTGATGCCATGCCGGGTGACGGTGAGGTGCGCGACCAGGTAACCGCTCCAGGTCGCCAGCAGGATGGCTACCCCGCCCATCGTGGGCGTGCCCCGTTTGCTCTGGTGGGAGTGCGGTCCCTCCTGCCGGATCTCCTGGCCGAAGCCCTGCCGGGTGAACAGCCGGATGAGATACGGGGTGAACAGGATGGAAGCGAGCAGCGCGATCCCGGAGGCGACCAGAATGGTGCTCACCGGTTGCTCCCCTCGGCGTCGAGCAGACCGTCGGCGATCCGTTCCAGCCCGACCGTCCGGGATGCCTTGATCAGCACCACGTCCCCGGGAGTGAGCTCCCCGTGCAAAAACTCCAATGCGGCGGCCGCATCAGCCACCAGCACCGGAGCCGACCCGGCCGTCGAGGAGCATAATGACCGCGCCTGCTCCCCCACCACGACGAGCCGGTTGACACCGAGGCTCACCGCGAGCGCGCCGATCGTCCGGTACGCCTGCGCCGTGGCCTCGCCGAGCTCAGCCAGCGGACCGAGCACCGCCCAGCTGCGTCGCTCGGTGCCGGCCATCGCGACCAGCGCCCGCAACGCCGCCGCGACCGACTCGGGGTTGGCGTTGTAGGCATCGTTGACCACGGTCACCCCATCGCGGCGGTCGGTGACCTCCATCCGCCAGCGCGACGCCGGCCGGTAGCACCCGAGTACCGCGGCGATGCCCGCCGGGGTGGCACCCAGCTCGACAGCCACCGCAGCCGCAGCCAGGGCATTGGACACCTGATGCTCGCCGGGCACCGTCAGCGCCACCCTGGCCTGCCCGACCGGGGTGACCAGGCGAAACGAGAAGCAACCGCGACCGTCGGGAACAAGCTCGGTAGCGCGCACCTGGGCCGACGGCGACTGCCCGAAGCGCACCACTCGGGCAGCGGTGCGCCGGTCCATCGCGGACACCACCGGGTCATCAGCGTTGAGCACCGCGAGCCCAGCCGCCGGCAGCGCCTCGACCAGCTCGCCCTTGGCGGTGGCTACCGCGTCCCGGGAACCGAACTCGCCAAGGTGCGCTGAGCCGACGTTGAGCACCACTCCTATCGACGGTGGGGCCACCTGGCACAGCGCGGCGATCTGGCCGCAGGCTCGCGCGGAGAGCTCCAGCACCAGGTGCCGGGTGGTGGCGTCGGCACGCAGCGCGGTCCAGGGATGGCCGATCTCATTGTTGAACGACCCGGGTGGCGCAACGGTGGGCCCCAGCGGGGCCAGCAGTGCGGCCACCATGTCCTTGGTGGACGTCTTGCCCGACGAGCCGGTCAAGCCCACCACGTGCAGGCCGGTCTGGCTCAGTGTGTGCACCACGGTCCGCGCCAGCGCGGACAGCGCGGCCAGCACCGCCGCGCCCACGCCGTCGGTGTCCGCGGCCAGGGCGTATGACGTGGAAGGGGAGCCGACCGCCAGCCGGGGAGCGACTACCGAGGGGACACCCACTGGCCGCCCGGCGAGTACCCCGACGGCACCCGCGGCCATGGCGGTGGCGGCGAAGTCGTGCCCGTCGACCCGCTCGCCGGGCACTGCGACGAACAACCCGCCAGGCCCGATCCGGCGGGAGTCGAACTCGACCCCACCGATGACCATTTCGGTGCCCGTGGCGCCGTGTAGCACACCGCCTACCGCACTAGCCACCTCGGCCAGCGTCATCTCAATCACGGGTTCATCCCGTCGAGCCGGGCGGCGAGTACGTCGGCGTCGACGAAGGGGCGCTTGACGCCGTGCACCTCTTGCCCGCTCTCGTGGCCCTTGCCCGCCACGACCACGGCATCCCCCGGACGGGCCCGGCTGACGGCGTAGGCGATCGCCTCCGCACGGTCACCGATCTCAACTACCTCGGCGGGACCGACCGCGGCCCCGGTGAGCATCGACGCCCGGATCGCCGCCGGGTCCTCAGTGCGGGGATTGTCGTCGGTGACCACCAGCAGGTCAGCCCGGCGAGCCGCTTGCGCCCCCATCAGCGGCCGCTTGGTCGTATCGCGGTCCCCACCGCAGCCCAGCACTACCAGCAGCCGCCCAGGGACCTGAGCTCGCACCGCGTCGAGCAGTGCGGCCACTGCGGCGGGCTTGTGGGCGTAGTCGACCAAGGCGAGGAAGCCCTGGCCGCGGTCCACCCGCTGCATCCGGCCGGGCACCTCAGCCGTGGCGATACCGCGGGCGAGCAGCACCGGATCCGCACCCGCGGTGTGCCCGACGGCCAGCGCGAGCAGCGCGTTGGTCACATTGAACGGACCGGGCAACCGCACCGCCGAGCGCTGATCGAACCCGTCTGGTCCTAGCGCCCGGAACTCCTGGGTTCCGGAATGCGCGGCTGTGATGTCGGTGGCGTGCCAGGTCGCGTCGCCGGTCAGGGAGACCGTCGTGGTCTTCCCGGTGACCAGCCGCTGCCCCCAGACATCATCGATGCATACCACCTCGGCCCTGGCCCGCCCGTCGAACAGCATTGCCTTGGCGGCGAAATAGTCCTCCAGGTCGGTGTGGAAATCGAGGTGATCCTGGGACAGGTTGGTGAACGCGCCGACCGCGAAAGTCGTCCCGTTCACCCGCCCCAGCGCCAGCGCGTGGCTGGATACCTCGATGGGCACGTGAGTGACGCCGCGCTCGACCATCAGGGCCAGCAGAGCCTGCAGTTGCGGAGCCTCCGGCGTGGTGAAGGTGCTGGGCAGCAGTGCCTCACCGATCCGTACCGCCACAGTGCCGAGCAGGCCGGTGTGCGCGCCCGCCGCACGTAATCCAGCCTCCAGAAGATACGCCGTGGTGGTTTTGCCCGCGGTGCCGGTGATCCCGAGCACCGCCAGCCGGGTGGACGGGTTGCCATAGACGAGTGCCGACAAAGTTCCCAGTACCGACCGGGGGTCAGGGTGCACCAGCACCGGGATTCCCGGTCGGGCCGCGATCGCGGCGGCCAACGCGGGACGGCGCGCACCTGCCGGGTCGGTGAGCACCGCGATGGCACCACCGCTGCACGCGATGCCGGCGAAGTCGGCGCCATGCGCCCGGCCGGGTATCAGGCTGGGCAGCGCCACGAACAGATCGCCGGGAAGGGCTTCCTGGCCGCGCACCGTGATGCCGGTCACCATCGTCTGCTCGGAGATGTCCGCCGAGCGGCCCTGGGTTGAGCAGCCTTGGACGGTAGCGCCAACGAGCGCGACAAGTGCAGGCACCGCGGTCGGCGCGGTGTGCGCGGGCCGCAGCGGCGTGTCGACCAACGAGGGAGTCACAGGAGCGGTCACGATCCTGAGTCGGGTACGGGTCTGCTGATGCTCAGCGGGCACGAAGGCTACCTGCGCTGCCCTGCGTGATCGGGAGCGGACCGGTATCAGGGCGCGGTGAGCGTGGCGAGCGGACTCGGTCCCGGGGACAGCGGGATCTGGTAGCGCCCCGCCAGGTAGGAAGCGATCTGATGAAACAGCGGCGCGGCGCTGCCGACGGCCGGGTCGTCGAGCATGATCCCTACCACGAAGCGCGGAGCGTCAGCGGGCAGGATGCCAGCGAACGTGATCCAGTAGTTGGAGTTGCTGTAGCAACCACAGCCGGGGTTGACCTTCTGCGCGGTGCCGGTTTTCGCGGAGATCTGGTAACCGTCCAGGGCCGCCTCCACGCCCGTACCGCGCTGCCCCCGTTCGTTCTGCACGACCGCTCGCAGCATGTCCCGGACCGTACGGGCGGTCTGCGGGCTGACCACCCGGACACCGGCAGGTTGCGGGATCGCGGTGCGCGTGCCGTCCGGAGCGATCTCGGCGCTGACGATGCGTGGCGGGATGCGCAGGCCGTCGTTGGCGATCGCCTGGTACATGCCGGCCAGCTGCAGCACGGTCATCGACAAGCCCTGGCCGATGGGCAGGTTGGCGAACGTGCTACCCGACCACTGGTCCCGGGGTGGCACCCGACCCGCGCTTTCGCCCGGCAACCCCACGTTGGTGCGCTGGCCCAAGCCCATCCGGTTGAGCATGTCGACGAAGCGGTCCGGACCGACGCGCTGCGCGGTCAGCAGCGTGCCGATGTTCGACGAGAGCGCCAGCACTCCGGTGAACGTGAGGTTCACGGTGCCGTGGGGCCACGCATCCCGGACGGTCCGGTCGGCGATCTGTAGTTCGCCGGGGACTTGCAGCACCGTGTCCGGCGTGACGACACCGGTCTCGATACCCGCGGCGGCGGTGACGACCTTGTTCACCGAGCCCGGTTCGAAGGGAGCCGAGACCGCCGGATTGCCCAACGACTCGGGGGTGGCCGCCGCCAGGTTGTTGGGATCGAAGGTGACGTCGTTGGCCATCGCGTAGACCTCGCCGGTGTGGGCGTCGAGCACCACCGCGCTGGCCCCTTTGGCCCGATACTTTCGCGCGTAGTCGCGAAGCATCTGCGCCACGGTGAACTGCAGGTCGGAGTCCAGGGTGAGCTCTAGCCCGGTACCCGGTACCGGCAGCTGCTCGGCACGCTCGCTGCCCGGGATGACCGCGTCCGAGCCTTCGGCGGTGTCCACCACCCGGCGACCGTCCCGGCCGGCCAGCACAGTGTCGGCATAGTTCTCCAGGCCGACCAGTCCCCGCACTTTGCGCTCGTCAGCCC
>JAICHZ010000056.1 GCA_025924655.1 Pseudonocardiaceae bacterium
CCCACGCTGAAGATCGTGTAGTCACTGCCAAGAGAAACGAGTAGTACGCCAGCCGCGAATGGGATGTAGAACACCAGACCGTCCTGTCCGAGCGGCCCCTGGAACAACGCCACGGTCAGCCCGAGCGCCGCGCCGACCGCGAGCACGCTGCTGGCGAGCAGGTACAGCGGGGCGACGAGGGCGCGGAGGAACAGCGCGAGCAGCAGCAGGTTGACCAACCCCACCGCGACCGCCACCCGGACCAGATCGGCCCTGGCTTGATCTACCAGCGACATTCCGATCGCGGTATCACCGATGTAGGACACCTGTGCCCCAGCCAAACCGGTTCTGGTGAGCAGGCCGGGCATCGCCTCACGAAGCTCGCGCAGGTGCCCCACGGCGGTGGCACCCAGCGGATCGCTGTCGAACACGACGAGCATGCGGGCGGCGCCGCCGTCCGGGGCGAGAAACACCCCCACCTGGTCCGGCAGCCGCTGGACCGGCAGCGCGATGTTCGGACCGAGCACGATGTCCACGCCGGGCTGATGATGTAGCTGGCTGACAAGTGTCGTCAGCGCCTCGCGGCGATCGGTAATGCCCGGGGCGGACACGACGATCCCAGTCGGGGACAGGATGCCCGCAGTGAACCCGGCAGAGGCCGCTGCTGCTGCCTCGCGCGCCGGGTTACCCGCCGGCAGCGCAGCCACCGGCGACACCGCGCTGCGCAATCCGGTCACGGGCCTGCCGGCCACCACGAGCACCGCGATGACCAAGGCCGCGATCACCGCGGCGACCCCGCGATTGCGCAGCAGCCGGACCACCCGACTCGGCGCCGCAGGCGCCGGATCACCGGCGTCGATGGGTTCAGATATCGCCGCACGTCCCACCCCAGCCGGTGCCTGCGTAGCGAGACCGTAGGGCCAGAACGCCCACCGGCCCAGCACCCCCAGCATCGCGGGCACCAGGACCACGGCCACCGCGACGCCGACGAGCACGGTGACCGCAAGGCCGGGCCCGAAGGCATGGAACAGCGGGGACTTCGCGACCACCAGCGCAGCGACACCGGCCGCCACAGTCAGACCAGCCGTCAACACGATGGTGAGGTACTCGCTGACGGCCTCGGTAGTGGCCGCTGGGTTGGTCTGGCCGGACCGCAACCGCCGCCGCACGCCGGATAGAAAGAAGATGCTGTAGTCCGTGGTGATTCCCAACATCAGGGCGATCACGATCGGTTCAATCTCTACGGGAACGATCAATCCGGCGGCCCCGGCCAGCGATCCGATGACCCGATCGGCCAGCAGGTAGCCGATGCCGGCGGTGATGAGCGTGACCAACGGTGCGACCACCGAGCGGAAGGTCAGCCCGACGATGAGGGCGATCGCCGCCAAGGTGGCGGCTTCCACCAGCGGCAGCCTGCTTTCGAGGATCTTCCTTTCCTCGGACTGGGTCTGGATCGTCCCGGCGACCCCGATCAGCCCGTCAGTTGGTTGGTCGATCTGCGCCGTGTAAGTCCGCGCCACCCGGTCCTGCCCGCTGAGCCCGAGCGTCGGGTCGGCGAACAGGTAGGTCACGATGGTGGTGTTCTGCTCTCGCGCGCCGGGTACCAGCTGCGGGACATTGATCAGCGGCAGCGCCCCCAGCAGGTCCTGACCGGGCTGACGGCCGGTTTCCAGGGTGCGCTGGTCGACCTGGAGAGCCCGCAATACCGCACGCCGGACGGCCTGCGGGTTCAGGCCACTGGGATCGCGCTGCACCACCGCGGTCCCGCTGAGCAGTGGCAGGCCGAAACGCTGTACCGCGGCAATCTGTGCCTGGATCGCCGGTGCGCCGGAGCCGATCACCCCGGAGAGCCCACCACCGGTAGCCGCCACACTGGGCAGCATGGTCAGGGCTGCCCACAAGATCGCACCCACGATGGGCAGCACCAACCAGCGTAGGCGTACCACGAGCGTCGCGTACCGCTCGACCAGCCGCATCGCCGGCCCTACCGGGCATCGAGGCAGCGGATGGCGCGAGCGGTCGGCGTGAGCGCCGGCCCCGCGGTCACCCGGGCTGCCTTGCCATACCGACACCATCGCATCCACCGCGCCTGCGCGCAGCGCGACGCGACACGGTCGGTCAGCCTGCGTCGCCTCCCGGAGGTAGCGACTCGAAGATCTCCTTACACTGCGGGCAGACCGGGGAACCCGGCTTGGCGGCACGAGTCACCGGGAACACCTCGCCACACAGCGCGACTACCTGTGTGCCCATCACCGCACTCTCGGCGATCTTGTTTTTGCGCACGTAGTGGAACATCTTGGGCGTATCGTGACCGGTGCCGTCGGTTCCCTCAGGGCGGGTATCGACATCGGGCAACGTTTGGGTCGGCGTACTCACCGTCTCATGATGCCACTCGTGAGGGCTTCAGCCCTCCACCACCGGATGGTCGCCGCTTTCCAGCTCACGGCCACGAAAATCTCCCTGCTCCAACCCCTGGCCCAACCTATTGACCTGCTCGGCCTTACGAGGCGCGCGGTCGTTGGCGACGAGCACCGCCATCCAGGGCAGTGGCACCGAGAGCACGACGAAGGCCAGCGCGAGCCACCAGGTCTGGTAGAAGACGCCGGCGAGGATCAGGCACGGGATGCGGGCCGACATCAGAATCGCGTATTTGCGCCGTCTGGCAGCGAACTGCTCGGCGTAGGACGGTTCCGCTGCCGTGATTAGAACTGCGGCATCACCTCGTCGGCGGCCGTGCTCAGGTTGATCCCGCGCGTCCTCACGTCCCGATCTGATACTCACAACCTCCTACTTTTTCCTCTTGCCGCCGCCCTGACCTGCTGCTTGTGTTCTCGAACCTTGGCCAGCGACTCGGCGTCGGTCACGTCGGCGACCGATCGATAGACACCCTCATCCCCGAATGCGCCGGCCACCTCCCGCCAGCCGTTGGGCCGCACGTTGCGCTGCTTGCCGAGTAGGGCCACGAAAATCTGCGCCTTGTACGTGCCGAAGCCAGGTAGCGCGACCAGCCGGTCGAACAGCTCGGACGCCTCTGAGGCATCGCGCCACAGCCCGGTCACATCACCGTCGTAGTGCTCGACCAGGGCCCGACAAATATCCTGAACCCGCCCAGCCATCGCCTTCGGGTACCGGTGCAGGGCAGGAGGGCGCGCGAACAACTCCGCTAGCGCATCAGCGTCGTAGTCAGCCAGCTCGTAGACGTCGAGGTCGTGCCCGAGGCGCTGTTGAAGTTCGTAGGGGGCTGCAAAGGCCCGCTCCATGGGCACTTGTTGATCGAGGAGCATCGCTAGCAGCAACGCCAGCGGATCCCGCTCCAGCAAAGAATCTGCCGGTGCGTCCTGGCTCAACATCAAGCTCACCAAGACCTCCTCGGCACCGATGAGTACGCGCCCGAGCCTACTCCTCGCCAACGCCGCACGGTCCGGCGAGCACCGATCAGATGTCGATGCCGACCAGGCCCATCACCTCGGTGCGCCAGTCCTGGTAGGCGGTGGCCGCGCCGGAGCGCTCCTGAGGGTTGCGCTGGATCTGCGCATCGTCGTCGCCACCCAGCGCGTAGTGCACGATCTCCTGGTCGCTGCGGCGGCTGCTGACCACCTTCACCGCCACATGTTTGGTGGCGAGCTCGGCCCGGGTGGCGTGCGCCAGTAAATGCAGCAATGCCAGCCGGGACTGCTGGTCATCGGGCAACGACAACTCATCCGGGGTATTACCGGACACCAACACCACGGTCGCGCCGGGTGCCAGCACCGGAAGCACTCGGTCGACCGCGCTGAACCGGGCCAGCAGGCCCGCGGACAGAAACGAGCCGACGCGCGCGACGGCGGTGTCCCCATCGGGATGGATGGTGACCGGCAGCTGGATGTAGAAGTCAACGCCATCGCTGCTCGGCTCACCCGGCAGCGCCGCGGGATCGGTGATGATCACAGCGTCGGCGCCTGCGTCCTTGAGAAGTTTAGCAAGCCGTTGCGCACGGTCGGCAGACCCGCTCAGCAACCCGATAGACATCGACCCTCCTGCAGGTGCGTGCGCACCGATCGGTGGACCACTCGGTCGGCTGATCACCGCGTCAGGTCATCGTAGGAGCGGGTGGCGCCGCCTGGCGAGGGCACCGGAGGTATCGGAGGGCGAGTCCCCCGAATGGCTGCCGCTACATCCGCACCTGACCCTGGAGTCCCCTCTTCGGGACCCCAGGGTCAGGTGGGTTCGCTACCGGGCTTCATCCAGCGCATGGTTGCGCTACTTCTTCGAGGTCACGTCCGCGTCCGCAACGGTGCCTGAGCGCCTGGTCATCGGCCGGCCGTTGGCGCCCTCCTGCACGTCCTTGGCCGCGTCCTTCACTTCCCTGGCGGCATCCTGGGTAGCAGTAGCGGCCCTGGTGGCAGCCGAGGTGGTGGCGGCCAGCAGGCTCTTGGTGAACTCTCGCTGGGTCACCAGCATCTGCTCGGCGAAGTCGAACATGTTGTCCACGGCCTCGACGGCTCCGCGCAACTTGGTGTCCGAAACAGGGACGAACTGCTGAACGCTGTCCGTCCAGATCTGCAGCGCGCTGGTGATGGCTTCCTGGCCGCGACGGGCGGCTTCGGTCATGGTCTCCTGCGACGTAGTCATCGTCATCCCTTTCCTAGCTCAGAGGATACGATCACCAAAGTACGCACGATTGATAAGTATGTCAAGCACTGCGAGGTCCTCCGCCGCTACGACTACTCCTATCCTCGATGAAGCTGCGGTACACCCCGAGCAGAGCTTCACGCTGGGCCTCGGTCAGCCGCGGGTCGCAGCGAATACTCGCCTCGGTACTGGCCTGCTGACCGGCGGGGACGTCGTCGGGCACGGCTTTGGTCCAGCCAGCCTTGGCCAGCAGCTGATCGGTGGTCAACCCAAGCGCATCCGCGATGGCCCGCAACACAGTCAGCGAGGGCTGGTGTAGGCCGCGCTCGACCTGGCTGAGGTAGGCGTTGGAAATCCGGGTCAAGGCGGCCATTTCGCGCAGCGACAGGTCGGCCAGCTGCCGCTGCGCCCGGATGAACGCTCCCAATGCCCCTAGCTGGGCATGCCAGGGGTCGGGCGCGGCGCTGTCGTCACTCGCCATGACTCACATCATCCCGCTATCGGCACAGCCTCGCGCCGCAGGCTCTCACTTCTCGCATACGTAACTGCCCGGAGCGGCTTCCAGCGGTGGATGCATGGTGCTGCCCATCGGTGGGGGAGCCTGCCGCCGACCGGCGTGCCGGGCAATCCACGGCGTCCAGTCCTCCCACCACGACTTGGCGACCTCGGTGGCCTGCTGGCGCCAGGACTCCGGGTCCGCGGGCAATGTCTCCGCCGAACCGACCCAGTGTTTGGACTTCGGGTTCGGTGGGTTGACCACGCCGGCGATATGCCCGGAATTTGACAGCATGAACCGCACAGTTCCGCCGACGAGACGGGCGCCCGCGTAAACCGCCTTCCATAGCGCGATGTGATCCCGCTCGGCAGACACGAAATAGCTGTCCTGACTGATTCGGGTGAGATCCAGCTTCTCCCCCGCCAATACGAGCTCACCCTTCGCCAGCCGGTTCTCTACATATAAGGACCGGAGGTACTCGATGTGCATGACGGCGGGCATCCGGGTGGAGTCGGAATTCCAGCTCAGGATATCGAATGGCGCCGGGTCCTTTCCCAGCAGCCAATCGTTGACCACGTAGTTCCACACCAGGTCCCGGCCCCGCAGCAGGTTGAACGTGGTGGCCATGCTGTCCGCGGGCAGGTAGCCCTTGCGGTCCATGACACCCTCCAGCCGCTGCACCGCGGCTTCATCGGTGAACACGCCGAGCTGGCCAGGAGCGGTGTAATCCAGCAGGGTGTTCAGGACGGTCAGCGAGCGGACCCGGTCCTCGCCCCGGCTGGCTAGCCAGGCGAGCAGTCCCGTCGCCATCGTGCCCCCGAGACACAGCCCGATCAGGTTGGTCTGCTCGGTCCCGGTGATCTCCTCGACGACTTCCAGCGCGGCGAGCAGCCCCTCTTGCAGGTAATCGCTCATCGTCAGATCGGCCAGCCTCTCATCCGGATTCCGGTAGCTGATCATGAAGCAGGTATGTCCGTGTTGCACCGCCCACTCCACCAGGCTCTTTCCGGGTGCGAGATCCATGATGTAGTACTTGTTGATCCACGGCGGGCTGAAGAGCAGCGGAACCGCGTGCACAGTCTTCGTCTGCGGCTCGTACTGGATCAGTTCCATCAGCCGGTTCCGGAACACCACTGAACCCGGCGTGGCAGCCAGTTCATGACCGGGACGGAACTGGCCCGGGGTGACCTGGCGGGGCATGCCGTTATTGGTCACCATGTCCCGGAGCATGTTGCTGGCGCCGCGCAACAGGCTCAGGCCACCAGTGTCGAAAGCCTTCTTCAACGCCGCGGGGTTGGTCGGCAGCCAGTTGGTCGGCGCGGCGGCGTCGAGCGCTTGGCGCAGCGCGAAATCGGCCTTGCGTCGGGTGACCTCGTCCAGCTCCGCCCCGTCCAGCAGGTCCTGCAGGAAACCCTCCAGCAGCGCATGTTGCTGTCGCAGCAGGTAGAACAGCGGGTTGGTGGTCCAGGCCGGATCGGCGAACCGGGCATCCTGGGGCGGCTCAACAGGCCCTTGCTGATCCAGTCCCATGCCGCGCAGCGTCGCGGTGACGGCGGCTTGCGCGCTGCGCATGCCGTACTCCATCGCCGACCGAGACAGCGCTTGCGGGTCGCTCGCGACCGACATCGCGAGCCTGCCCAGGGCCTGTCCGAACCCGGCGGGGTCCAGATCGGCCATCGCGGAGTCCATACCGAACAGCGACCGCAGCGACGAGGCGATGTCACCGGCCTCCTGGCGTAGCTCACCGAAGGGATCATCGATCGGCGGGTTCGACGAATGAGACGGCTTCACGGAGACCACCTCCACCTCGGCCTACTTCAGTGCCTGCAACCACCATAGGCGACCAGCTCGGCTGGCAGGATGCATCGCCGTGCGAGCAGTGGCGAGCCGAGTACTCGAGGCAGCGGTTCTGGTGGACGACCAGGTGGTCGGTGAGCTCGACGCACCCGGGTTGCTGGTATTGCTCGCGGTGACCCACGACGACGGTCCCGCCCAAGCCGAGACGATGGCGCGGAAACTACACGAGCTGCGGATCCTGCGCGATGAACGCTCCGTCGCTGATACCGGCGCGGGGGTGCTACTGGTCAGCCAGTTCACCCTCTACGGCGTGACGCGCAAGGGAAGGCGGCCCTCGTTCACCGCGGCCGCCCACCCAGCGCACGCCGAACCGTTGGTCGAGGAAGTCGTCGCCCGGCTGCGGGCCCGCGGGACCGCCGTGGCCACCGGCCGCTTCGGCGCGACAATGGTCGTGCGCAGCGTGGCCGACGGCCCCTTCACGGTACTGATCGACGTGTGACGCCGTTGCACAGCTTCCAACCGGGCCATACCTCCCCTAACCGGCGACCAACCCTGAGAAGTGTCTGAGGGTCCGCGACATCGGGCACTTCACCGGGTACTCGTTCGTCAAACCGAGTGAGAGTCCGGGAACGGAATCCGGACTCCCGACGTTGTAGTAGTCATCGCCGCGGGTACTCGATGGCCAGACAGGTGCAACGTCGCGCGCCGATTCACTAACGCACCGGAGTCGGCACGAGGATCCGTTGCAGGAAGGAACCTGATGACCGCCGCGCAGATTTTCGTCGAACCGGACGCCATGCTCGAAGCTGACCTTGACGCCCAGAGCCCAGCGGCCGACTTGGTGCGAGTTTACCTCAATGGTATCGGGCGCACCGCGCTGCTCAGCGCCCAACAGGAAGTTGAGCTTGCCAAGCGCATCGAGGCCGGCGTGTTCGCACGCCACACCTTGGATACCGCGACGCGGCTGTCGCCCAGCCGGCGCGCCGATCTCCTGCAGCTGGTGAGCGACGGCCACAAAGCCAAGGACCACTTGCTGGAGGCAAACCTGCGGCTGGTGGTATCGCTGGCCAAGCGCTACACCGGCCGCGGCATGCCGCTACTGGACCTGATCCAGGAGGGCAACCTCGGCCTGATCCGCGCGGTGGAGAAGTTCGACTACACCAAGGGCTTCAAGTTCTCCACCTACGCCACCTGGTGGATCCGGCAAGCCATCACTCGTGGCATGGCCGACCAGGGGCGCACCATCCGGCTTCCGGTCCACCTGGTGGAGCAGGTCAACAAGTTGGCCCGGATCAAGCGCGACCTACACCAGCAGCGTGGGCGGGAGGCGACGCATCAGGAACTCGCCGAGGAATCCGGTATCCCGGTGGAGAAAGTGGCCGATCTGCTCGACTACTCCCGGGATCCGGTAAGCCTGGACATGCCGGTCGGCGCCGAGGAGGAAGCCCCGCTGGGTGACTTCATCGAGGATGCCGAGGCCACCGACGCCGAATCCGTGGTGATCTCGGGGTTGCTGCAGGACGACCTACGCCGGGTGCTGGCCACGCTCGAAGAGCGCGAGCAGAAAGTCATCCGGCTGCGCTATGGCCTCGACGACGGTCAGCCGCACACGCTGGATCAGATCGGCAAGCGTTTCGGACTCTCTCGCGAACGGGTGCGTCAAATTGAGCGCGAGGTGATGGCCAAGCTGCGCCATGGCGAGCGCGCAGAGCGGCTCCGGGCGTACGCCAGCTAGCCTCCTGAGTCACCCTCACTTCTCGTTGAGTCACCGCTCGAATGGCGGCATTGACGCCGCCACGTTGGGACCGGCACTGTCACCTCAATATGTGATGCAGAGCACTGTGATGTAGACCACGCGACGTCAGCTCAGGGCTGTCGCGCGCCGCGGAAGGTCGGACCCGTCGGGGGTCCGGCCTTCCGACTCTGTATCTGCCGCGGTCACACTTCAGGGTCGTCGGGATCTAAGCCGTGCAGCGGGTAGACGGCGCGCCGGGTCTGCTGGATCGCCAGATCCACCTCGGTCTCGCCAGTGCTGTCCCAGGGCGTCCAACGAGGCACGACGCCGTCGGTCATCGAGATCGGCAGCTGGGTGCCGTGGGCCACAGTGGCGGCATACGCCGTCCAGTCGGCCGGCACCGTGGTGTTCGGGTCCACCTCGCGATTGAGTAGCACGCCCAGCAAATGTGTCCACGACCGCGGGACCACTCGGAACAGGGAATATCCGCCGCCGCCGAGGGCGAGCCAACGGCCGCCGGCCGTGGTGTCGGCCAGTTCAGCCAGCGCACGATGAGCGGCGCGCTGACCGTCGACCGACAGCGCAAGGTTGGCGAGCGGGTCCTCGACGTGGGTGTCTGCGCCGTGTTGGGTGACCAACACCTCGGGCTGGAAAGCGCGCAGCAACGCGGGCACGACCGCGTGGAACGCCCGTAGCCAGCTGTCATCGCCCGTCCCAGGTGGAAGGGGCACGTTGACCGCGCAGCCTTCGGCTCCGGGGGCGCCGATGTCGGTGGAGGCGCCGGTGCCCGGAAACAGTGTCGCCGGGTGCTGGTGCAGCGAGATGGTGAGCACCCGAGGATCGTCGGCGAAGGCTTCCTGCACACCGTCGCCGTGATGGACGTCGATGTCGACATAGGCCACCCGGGACACTCCACCATCGAGCAGTCGGCGGATCGCCAGCGCACAGTCGTTGTAGACGCAGAAGCCCGAAGCGTGGTCCCGCATCGCGTGGTGCAGGCCGCCGGCGATGTTCACCGTCCGTGCCGCCCGTCCGGTGAGGATCTCTTCGGCGGCCATCAGCGAGCCACCGGCAACCAACGCCGAGGCCTCGTGCATGCGGTGGAAGACGGGGTTGTCCGGAGTACCCAAACCGTGTCCGACATATCCCCTCGACGCCCGCTTGACGGCGGCGACGTAGTCGTCGGAGTGCACCGTGTGCAGCTCATCGTCAGTCGCCGACACCGGCGCCAGCAGCTGCACCCCATCCAGCACCCCCAACGAGCGGGCCAGCCGGATGGTGAGATCCAGCCGGACGGGATTGAGTGGATGCCAGCTCCCGAGATCATAGCCGAGGAGGGCCTCGTCCCAGACGACGACCGCGCGGGAAGTGCTCATGGCCCAGCACGCTACCGGCCGCGGTGGTGTGCCGACCGCTACCCGCGCTCTGGGCCGGTGGCCACCGGGCGGGCGATGTCGGTGCACCACTGCGACCATGATCCGGCGTAGAGCGCAGCCGGGCGCTGCGGCGTGGTGACGCCAGCGCGCTCGAGGCCCAGCACCAGCGCACATGCATTGATCCCGGAACCGCAATAGGCGCCGACCTCGGTACCGCCGACACCCCACCGTTGTGCGAGCTCGCGCAACTGAATCGGCGCTAGCCAACGCCCCTGCGCATCGGTCAGCTCGGGAAACGGCGCGTTGGTCGCCCCGGGTATGTGGCCAGCGCGGGGGTCCACCGGCTCGGTCTCGCCTCGGTAGCGGGGCGCCGCTCGGGCGTCGAGTAGCACGCCGACGCGGGCCAGCGCCGCGGCTTGGGCTGCATCAAGTACGGGCATTGCCCCGGGCCGCACCGTGATGGTGCCTGGTTGCGGCTGGGGCACCTCGACGGTCACCGGCAGCTCCGCGGCCCGCCACGCCGCGATTCCCCCGTCGAGGACCGCAACCGCACGGTGTCCGACCCAGCGCAGCAGCCACCACAGCCGGGCCGCCACCGAGCTGTCCCCCGCGTCGTAGGCGACGACCTGGGTCGCTGCGCTGATGCCCGCTGCTCGCAGGGTGGCCTGCAGCGCCGCCGGCTCCGGGAGGGGGTGGCGTCCAGCCGGGCCCGGCGGGCCGGCCAGGTCGCTGTCCACGTCGAGAAATACCGCGCCGGGCAGGTGACCAGCCTGGTAGCCGGCGCGACCGGGCGGCCCGGTGAGCGACCACCGGACGTCGACCACGGCAGGCGCGTGGGGGCCACCGAGCAGTACAGCGAGCTCGTGGGGCGCGATCACCGGATGCACGCTGCTCATTGTGCCGCCAATGGCAGCGGGTTTCCGCCATATCCCCAGCGTGCCACTACCATAGGTACAACCGAGGGAGACTGGTGTGAACGATCTCATCGACACTACCGAGATGTACCTGCGCACCATCTTCGAGCTCGAGGAGGAAGGTGTGGTCCCGCTGCGGGCGCGGATCGCCGAGCGCCTCGGACAAAGCGGGCCCACCGTCAGCCAAACGGTGGCCCGGATGGAACGGGACGGCCTGCTGACGGTAGCCGACGACCGGCACCTCGAGCTCACCGCGGAGGGCCGCAGCCGTGCCACTTCGGTGATGCGCAAGCACCGGCTGGCCGAGCTTCTTCTCGTCGACGTGATCGGCCTCGAGTGGGAGCAGGTGCACACCGAGGCCTGCCGTTGGGAACACGTGATGAGCGAAGCGGTGGAGCGCAAGCTGGTTGCGCTGCTCGGCAACCCCACCATGTCTCCGTACGGCAACCCGATCCCGGGGCTCGACGAGCTCGGCGTCGGAGAGGCCGCTGGCCCGGTCGAACCCGACCTGGTCCGGCTCGACGAAGTGGCCCGACGCGGCGGCGGCACCGTGGAGGTACGGCGTATCGCCGAGCACGTGCAGCTCGACCCGACCCTGATGGCGGATCTGCATAAAGTCGACGCGGTGCCCGGCAACGTCGTGGAGGTAGCCGCTCAGGCTCGAGCGAGCCATCCGATTGTGCTATCCGGTCGAGGGACTACGGTCGAGGTCGGCGGCGCTCTCGCGCACGCGGTCATGGGCCGTCGGCGGTGACCCAACCGAATCGGATGCGGCTGCTGGTCACCGGAGGCGCTGGCTATATTGGCAGTATCTGCGCCGCGCGGCTGGTCGAGGCCGGCCACGACGTTGTGATCCTGGACGACCTGTCCACCGGCCACCGCGATGCGGTACCAGCCGGCTGCCGGCTCGTCGAGGGAACCGTCGAGGAGGCCGGCGCGGTGCTGGCCGAAGGATTTGATGGTGTGCTGCATTTCGCGGCTCGCTCGTTGGTCGCTGAGTCGATGACCGAGCCGCAGCGATATTGGTTCGGCAACGTGGTGGCGTCGCTGCGGCTGCTCGAGGCGATGCGCGAGCACGGAACTCCTCGACTGGTCTTCTCCTCGACCGCGGCCACCTACGGCGAACCCATCTCGGTGCCGATCACCGAGGAGGCTGACACCCGACCGACTAACCCCTATGGGGCGACAAAGCTGGCGATCGACCATGCCATCAGCTCCTATGCCGTCGCGCACGGCATCGCGGCCGTGAGCTTGCGGTACTTCAACGTCGCCGGCGCCTACGGCCACTACGGTGAGCGGCACACCATTGAGACCCACCTCATCCCGTTGGTGCTGCAGGTCGCCCTCGGTCGCCGGAACAAGATCAGCGTGTTCGGGCAGGATTGGCCCACTCCGGATGGCACCTGCATCCGCGACTACATCCACGTGGTAGATCTCGCCGACGCCCATGAGCGGGCACTCGCCCACGCCGTGCCCGGCGAGCATCGGATCTATAACTTGGGCAACGGAACCGGCTTTTCGGTGCAGCAGGTGATAGACACCTGCCGGCAGATCACCGGGCACCCGATCCCGGCGCAGGGCGCATCACGCCGACCGGGCGACCCGGCGGTGCTGATCGCGTCCAGCGATCGAGCGCACTGCGAGTTGGGTTGGAAGCCCGAACGCGCCGACCTGGCCGTGATCGTGGCCGACGCGTGGGAGTTCGCCTGCCGCGGCTAGGGGCGCCGGCGCGGATCACCGGTCATCGCTTTCGTCGCGATCGTCGCTTAGCGGAGTGGCGCGCAGGTCGTCGAAGGGCGGCAGCGGCATCTTCGGCGACGCCGCGCAGCAGCTCCGGTGGCAGTCCTCCGTCGAGTGCGGCCCGCAGCAAGCCGGACAGCGAGTGATGCGGGCACGCGTCCAGCGCGGCGTCCAACGCGATACCCGCCAGTGCCCCGTCGCCGCGAAGGTACGCGGTAAGCGCCAGCAGTGCCGCAGGTTCAGCCCGCTCCGGCGCGGGAGTCGCGCGGACCAGGGCCAGCCAGAGCCGTTCGGCGGCGGCCGCGCCGGCGCCCGTGCACCACGGCAGGCAGGCATCCCGGACCCGGTGGTCACACAACGCAGAAGCGACCTCGGCGACAATGCCGTCGCTCAACGTCAGATTTCCCGTGGCTGCTGCTCGGTGCAGCTTCTTCAACCGGACCAGCCGCTGGGCCACCACCCGGGCACTCATCGGATGCTCAGCGTCGGCTGCATCGAGGAGGATCGCCCGCCGTTGCAGTGCGGTGGGATCCTCCGCAGCCACCAGCTCGGCCATTTCTTCCCGGCTGTTGAACGTCACCGCTCCGGCCGCGACGCTGGCGACCGCCAGCGGGCTCGTGGTGGGATCGGCGACCGTGCCGGCGCAGAGCGGGTCGTCGTAACAGCGCCATGGCGCGCCGCCCGCTGTCTCGGTAGTCCACGCGGCGTGCACCACCCGGAGCCCCGCGCCGGTCAGCACGTTATCGAGAGCGTCGACCAACGCTCGGTGTGGCGGATCGCCAGCCGCAGTGATAGTGCCTCCGACGACGATCACCGCGACGCCTGTGGGGCGCTGCCGGGCGATCGGTGGCAGCAGCTGCTCGGCTAACACCGCGGCGTGGGCGTGATCGACCAGATCGGCCCGCAGCGTCAATCCAAGATTCTTACCGTGTAGCGCCAACAAGACCACGGAGTCCCGCGGGTGGAAACCCAGTAAATGCGGGACAGCGGCGATCAGCTCGGACGGGTCGGATAGCCGGATACGGCCGGCGGTAGGTGCGCTCATGACGTCGAACCGTCCTCCCGAGGCAGCTCGGGGGATAGCCACGGCGGGGCCGGCTGTGGATTGCGCGGTGGGTGTGGACTACTACCCCACCCGGGCCGTCGGGTGCGGCGCAATGTCGGAGTAGAGGATTATTCTGCCGCGCCGGCATACCCATCGACTCCTGGTGCAAGCGCACGCGGCCGTCGGCAGACGTACGTCACCGCCGGAGGCAGATTCCACCAGACCGTGCGAGTGGTAAGAACCTCAAAGAAGATCTCGCCGAGCAACTCCCGGAACTGGCACGCCCGGGTCATAGACAAGGCGTGCACGTAGGCGAAGGTGGTGAAGCAACCCTCTGGCCGCAGCGAGCGTGCCGTCGCGGCAACGATCGCCCGCTGGGCGTCGGTATCGATCAGTGACCACGGTAGCCCGCTGACCACGGCATCAACCGCAGGAATCCGGTGCTCGGTGAACAGCCGGAGCAGTTCGGCGGCGTCGCCGACCAGCACCTCCACGCTCGCATGCTGGGTGCGCAGGTAGCGGGCCAATCTCGGGTCGATCTCGACCGCCACATGCCGGCCCCGGCCAGCGAGCCGATGTTCGATGGCCGCCGTGACCGAACCGGTGCCCGGGCCGAGCTCCACCACGACCGGCTCCCCGCTGCGAGGCACCACGGCGGCTAGCCGAGCCGCCAGTGTGGGGGAACTCGGCGCTACGGCGCCCACAGTGGCGGGACTGCGCAGCACGGCAGCGAGAAAGGCGGCGAGGTGTGGCGGTAAGAGCGACATGGCGCCGAGCCTGCCCGCCACCACGCCCAGTTGTGAAGTCGATCGCCCATCCCAGGGCGCTGAACACTGCCGCGCCACGCTCGCCGCCACGGCCCAGCATACCGGCATCAGCCACGTCATTCTCCTGTTAGAAGGCGCCGGTGATCGCGCGCACACCCGGGAGAAGATCATCCGCCTGGGCGCCGAGGTCCTGGCCCAGCTGCGACTTCATAGCTGATCTTCCGCGCACTGTCCAGCCACAGATGGGATGAATCTGCTCGCCTGGCGCGTTATACCACCTGTGAACGCTGAGCTGTACCACATTGAAGCCGAGCCTTCGACCGCGGCGGGCGCGGTACTCGTGCATGCCCTCACCGGATTCGTCGACGCAGGCCACGCCGGGCGACTGGCGGTTGCACATCTGCTGGAAAATCTGGAGCACCGGGTGGTCGCTAGATTCGACATCGACCAGCTGCTGGATTACCGCTCTCGCCGGCCGATAATGACCTTCGACGAGGACCGCTGGACGAGCTACGAGCGGCCCGAGTTGGTTCTCTACGAGGTAGAGGACTGCGCGGGCACCGCATTCTTGCTATTGACCGGCCCGGAGCCAGATCTGCTGTGGGAACGGTTCTGCGATGCGGTTCGCGAGCTGGTCGAGCGCTTTGCGGTTGGCCTGACGGTGGGTCTGGGCGCGGCGCCGATGGCGGTCCCGCACACCCGCCCAGCGGCGGTCACTGCCCACGCCACCCGTCGTGAGTTGATCTCTGAGTATCCCCGGTGGTTCAACACCATGCGGATGCCCAGTCACGCCGGGGCGCTGGTGGAGCTGCGACTAGGCGAGGCCGGGCACGACGCGATGGGTTTCGTCGTGCACGTGCCGCACTACCTCGCGCGCACGGAATACCCAGAATCCGCTCGCGGCTTGCTGGAGCACCTGGCACGCAGCAGCGGGCTGAACCTCCCGGTGGATGCGCTAGTCCCCGCGGCGCAGCGGGTTCTCGCCGAGGTCAACGAGCGGGTCGCCCAATCTCCGGCGAGCATGTCAGTGGTGGCCAGCCTGGAGGCGCAGTTCGACGCCATGGTTGGTGCGTCTGACCGGCGCCCCCTAGCGGCCCTCGATACCGAAGAGCTGCCCACCGGTGACGAGATCGCCGCGGAGTTCGAGGCGTACCTCGCCGAGCAGGACGGCCCGGCCGAAAGCTAATCATCCTCGTGCGCCCGGCGGAGGAGGGCGACAAATTCGCGGTCAGGATCTTTTACCAGTGCGTGGATTGTCGCCACCACTGAGCAGGGCCACGC
Source organism: Pseudonocardiaceae bacterium (assembly GCA_025924655.1). Classification (GTDB taxonomy): domain Bacteria; phylum Actinomycetota; class Actinomycetes; order Mycobacteriales; family Pseudonocardiaceae. The sequence goes on from JAICHZ010000056.1 coordinate 15,742, forward strand.
CGACATGCATGTCCGGCAGTCGCCGCTGGGCGCCGCTTCGTGCTCGATCAGTACGCCCCGGATCACGATCACCAGATCGGGAATCAGCTCGCGTGCTGCGTCGCAGTCCTGCTGGGTCCACTCCTCATATTTCATGGCGAGGAACTCCGCCTCGTCCAGATGACCGTAGAGGTCCCGGTGCAGCAGG
>JAICHZ010000057.1 GCA_025924655.1 Pseudonocardiaceae bacterium
CACCAACGCCGTCTCATCAGGGGTGCGCGTCACCTGCATTTCGAACAATTCGGGGAAAGTCACCACCGGCACGTCAAGTGCGGTGTCGTTCCACTCCACCAACAGCCGCTGGGTTTCGGCCCGGGTCAGCATCGGGAGTTCGCCTAGCTGGTGGTGTGGGTTAGTGATGATCCGTTTCAGGAGCAGCCGTAGGCATCGGGCCATCTGTGTGATGGTGTGTGAGTTGAATAGCGTGGGGTCGTAGGTGAGCTCGAAATTGAGCCGGTCGTCGAGGTAGGCGCACAGTGCCAGCGCGAAGTTGATGGTCTCGACGGTGTCGTGTTCGTGTATTTGCAGGCCGTTGTGGGTGATGGTTTGTTCGTCGAAGGGGTAGTTTTCGAAGATGACGGCGCTGTTGAACAGGTTGGTCGCGGCGGGTAGATCGCTCCAGGCCTGGAGTTGGGTCAACGAGACGAAGTCGTATCGGCGGGATTCGACCTGCTCGGTTTGCAGTCCGTGCAGCCAGGACACCAGATCTTGGTCATCGCGAATCGCGACGCGGGTGGGGATCGTGTTGATGAACATGCCGATCATGTCTTCGACACCGGTCAGCTCGGCGGGGCGCCCGGACACCGTGACGCCAAAGACCACGTCACGCTGGCCGCTGTAGCGCGACAACAGCAACGCCCAGGCGCCCTGCACGACGGTGTTGACGGTCAGCCCGTTGCGTTGGGCCACCTCGCGGAGTCGGGTGGAGTCCTCCACGGTGAGCTGGAGGGATATCGACTGGGCGGATTCGGTGCGGTGGGCCTGGAGGGGAGCCCGGTCATAGGGCAATGGAGTGGGTGATTCGAATCCCGCCAGGATCGCGCGCCAGTAGTCCTCGGCCTGTGCCTGATCCTGGATGAGTGCTACCTGAGCCTGGAGCAACTCCGACAGCGCCACAGACGACACCACTTGGTCGGTATCGTTCGACGTCCGGTGCTGCTCGGCGTCGATCAAGATATCAATCTCACCCAGCGCCATGGTGGGATCAGCCGCAACCGCTTCAAGCACACGAACCAAATGAGCGATCAGCTGCTTAACGGGCATCTGTTCGAAGCGACCAGCACGGTACTCGACAATACCTGACAGCGCGGCGGGCTGCTCGACGAACCGTACTGTGACATCAGCGTAACTTGGAACTGAGACATCTTCGCACAGCACCATCGCGCGCGCAATCTTAGGTTCCAGAACCAGTTTCTCCACAAGGCGCTCGAATGGAACATCGGAATGTGCGAAGGCGGCCCTAACCGTGGCGCGTACTTCAAGTACGAAGTCCACCAAAGAGGTCGAGTCCGTAACCTGTGAGCGCAGCACCACTGGATTCTTCTGGTCGGGGGCCAGAGTGGCCACCGTGACATCTTGCTGGCCTGTGTAGCGCGCCAGGACGATTTGAAAGGCGGCGACTCCGATGTCCAGTAGCGAGACGGCATGACGAGCGCTTAGTTCCATCAGCTGCGTGGTTATATTCCTAGGCACATCAAAGTCATGCGTGGCGATGGTTGTATCATCCGTGTCAACAGGGGGCGAATGATCGATCGGTAACTTCAGCACTGATGCGTTGCCGAGCCGTGTTTCCCAGTACCGAAGTTGGTCGGCAACCGGTAACGTGTGCCGTCCCGTGTGATCGGCCAGTTCCTCAGGGGGTAAGAATCTATCCTGGGCAGTCACGAATTTTCGGAACCCTTCACGTGTGCTCCGTCAACGGCCAGCATTTCTGTCGGGATACCGGACCGCCTAATATGCCCCGACATGGGCTTCGCTGTATAAATATTGCCTGTTTTCCCTTGCGGCCGGCTGGCGACGGACGACGTAGAGGCCGTACTGGATTGCGTCGATATCTCCGCTCATCGGATCTCGCAGAAAACGCCCACGGATCTCCGGTTGCGCCGGCGCGAAAAAGCTAAGATCTTCGAAACAGATGACCTCCGCGACGATATTACCAGCGATCGCGAGACTAAGGGAACCGGTCTCAGTGACTGTGATTGAAACCTCGACCTTCCCGTTCTGGTAGCTGCCCGCACACCCTGCCGGGGGGACAGTCGGCCGTCCCCGAACATTTGTATCGGAGCAGTCTTTGATAGGGAGGCCTGCCCTGCGCAACTCGTCAATCAGTTCATGCCACATGCCGCCACGCTGCGCGTTACTGGTGAACGCGACGATGCAGCCGCTGACAGGATCGAGCCGGACGTCACAGGCTGTTCCAACGCCCGCGCCGAAGTGACCCACCCAGGGGGTGTCTCCGGTCCCGAACACCGCTAGGCCCAGTCCCCATCCGTCAGCCCATCCCCACAGTGGTTCTGCGATGGGCACGGCTTGGCGCATCTGGTGGGCGTACGCAGCCGGTAGCAGCGCGCTATCGAACTGGGTGAGTCCGAAAGTCACAAGATCGGCAGCACTCATCGCCAATCCGCCAGCCGGCGCCTCGACGGGTGCTAACGACTGTTCGACGGGCCGCGTTCTGCCGACGGCCATGTTGACCGAGTGACCCATGGCGAGCGGCCGATGCTCTGGCGCGCCGATAAACATTGGCTCGATCCCCAGCGGCAGCAGCAGACACGACTCCAGGGCCTCCCACCAGCTCATCCCCGTAACCGTCTCAATCAGATGGCCGACCATGACATAGCCGAGGCTCGAGTAGGAAAAGCCGGCGCCTGGCGGTAGCACCAGGTTCTGGCGGCAGCAGTGGTCCAGCACATAGCGCCGTATGGAGGAGGTGTGCACCTCCTTGCCGGGTTCGTTGGCGAAACCACTGGTGTGGCTCAACAGCTGACGAAGGGTGAGTTCGTTCCCAAGGTCACCCAGCTTGGCCACGTGCTCACCGAGCGGAGCGTCAAGTTCGAGATCCCCGTCTGCGACTAGGATCATCGCCACAGTGGCGGTAAAGGCCTTGGTGATCGATCCGATGGGGAAGGCCGCATCCCGGGTAACGGCGTGCCCTGTTCCGTACTCCAGCTCACCGACCTCGACCGCCACCGTTTCTCCACCGTGGTGGATGGCGAGCTGAGCCCCAGGCACCTGATACTTCCGAGCCAAGGCGGAGAGCGTGTCGTGCAGACGGTCGGGGTCTAATGGTGACCGGAGCTGCGGTTCGATGGCCAGGGCGTGCTCGCCCGGCGCAACCATGACCACGTCCCTCCGGGGCGCTGTCCCGCGGCACCGCAGCACCTGGTCGATAGGGCGAAGGCTTTGAGCGCCGCCGCGCTGCTGATCATGCCCATGACTGATCGCGGACGCGTTTCCCACGAAATCCCCTCCTGGGAAGGTCGGCGGTACGAGTCGAGGGAGACGGAAAATCGCCTGCGGTGCCCGGTGGCGGACTGCCCACCCGCTGCGCCCGTCATGGCACCTCCTCGAGGTGAGCCCTGTGCTCACGTGCCAGAAGGACGCTACGGACGGACAGTTTCGAGGATCTTCAGACGCGGTTAGCTGTCCCTTAACTCGAAGGAGTTAAGGGCATAGGGCGCTCGGACTCCTCAAATGGCGTAATTCTTCCCGGACGCATCACAAAAGGTAATCAAGTTCTGACTATTAGTAACCTACTAGTGATGCGGTCTGCCCAGTGAGTGACACCGAGTTCGTGCGCAACCCCGTCACCCCGCGACCAGTATCAGCAGCTTCCCCTGGCGTGACGCAGCGCTCCACTGGCTGGGCGCCTGGACTTGGTGCTGGTTGAGTAGCAGTACGTAATCGTCCGAGGCGTGGCGTACCAGCACCACCCGGGTCAGCGGGCCTCGCTCTAGGTCGAAGAGACGGTCGCGCTCCTCGGCCAGCGCCTAGTCCACAGCTAGATGTAGTGGCACTACGCCACGGTCTTCGGCAAGTAACTCGGTCGCCAGGATTGAGCTGGCTACCCGCCGCGATGTCATTCCGGTAGCGGGCGTGGTGGGACGCCGATCTCTTGCATCCGGCGGACATAGTTCTGGTAGTGACGGCGGGCCTGGCCGAGGCGTCCGGCGTCGAGCAGGACTGCGACGAGGTTGAGGTGGCCTTCCTCGTCGTAGGGGTCTTGTTCGAGTAGGCGCAGCGAGTAGCGCACGACCGCGTCGGTGTCGAGGGTTTCGCGTAGCCGTGCAGCCAGTGCCCGTAGGAGGGCGATGTGGGTGGTGCGAACCTCTTCGGCCAGCCCGGTGGCCCATTCCTGGTAGGGGTCGTCTTCGAGGAAATCTCCGGTGTGGGCGCTCAGGGCGGCTGCGAGTCGCGCGGTGGCGTCCGGTTCCTTGGCTCGGTCTGCCTCCAAGGCAGCGGTAGCTTGGGTGAGGAAGTCTTCAACGTCGACGTTGAGCTGTGTGAGGTCTAACGACACAGCACCGCCGGTGCTGACCAGGGGGCCATCGTCTGCCGGTTGGGGTTGGAGCATCTCGCGGACGGTGGACAGCAGCACGGAGAGGCGGTTGCTGGCCAGGGTCGGGTCCACTTCTGGCCAGAGCAGTTCCATTAGCTGTTCACGGGGGGTGGGCCGGCGCCGCGCGACCAGAATCTTCAACAGGTCCCGGGCCTTTTTGGACTTCCATGCGGTATTCGGGATGGGGACCCCGTCGCGAATCACCCGGAACACCCCGAGGGTCTGGATGGACACCGCAGGCGCGGAACGGGCCAGCACACCAAGTGGTCCAGCGACCCGCCGGGCGTCGACATCGACGCCGTGGTCGCGAAGCATTTGTTGGGCGAGGTGGGCATTGAGGTGTGGAATGGGCGCGCCGAGGCGAGCGGCCACAACTCTGGTCGCGGCTTCCTCCAGGCGACAGCCCGTCTCCTGCCAGATGTCGATCGCCTCGTGAATGGTCTCCACGGCGGGATCGTTGGAAGCCAACACGCTCAGGGTGATGGCCTCGGCCAGCCCCGGGTCGTCCCGCCGCTGCCGTGCGGCCACGCTAGCCCGGGCCGCGTCCGTCGAGGCGCCCTGCCGGTCACCGTCCATCAACTTTACCCAGCCGCGGGTCAGCAATGCCGGGACCATGCGAAGACCTTCGCCCAACTCCACAGCCCGATCTGCACGCTCACGAGCTCGCGCCAGATCATCAGCCGCAGCGATACGCGCCAAACCGATCAGCGCCGAACTGAGGCCGAATACGTCATGGTACGGCTCAGCGAGGGTTAGAACCTCCTCGTAAGCCGCCCGGGCTCGCACCAGTTGGCCCTTGATCCGGTGCAGATCCCCCAGCCCACACAGTGGCCAGGCCAGAAATCGGGAGCCGAGGCGCTGGAAGAGATCGATCGCTGTGGTGAAGTCGGCCCTCGCCACCTCCAGCATCCCCAGGCGCCCCGCGGCACGGCCGCGAGTGGTCAGCGCATGCGCGACAAAGAACGGGTTCTCGCATCGCTCACTGAGCCTCAACGCGATCTGGGCGTCGGCGAGCGCATGCTGTGGCGCTCCCGCTTCGAACTGGTGAAATGCCCGGCAAGCCCAAGTCCACGTCAGTTGGAGCAGATCTTCGGACGCCTCGGCGCTACGCCGACTATCAGTACAGTGGGCGTCGGCTTGCCGCCAGTCCCCCTCGGCAGCGGCGAGGAGCGCCAAGACATGGTGGGCACTGGACCACGCGCGGGGATCGTCGCACCGTCGGGCCGCAGCACGTGTTTGAAGCGCCCTTTTTCGCAGACCGACGAGGTCACCGATCATACGGTGGGCGCTCGCGGCCAGCGCCAGCATCCGCGTCTCATCGACCGTATCCTCCCGGTCCAGCCGGGTCCGTCGGGCCAGCGCTATTACCGTGGCGAACTCGCCCTGAGCGAATGCGATCTGGCCGACCCGCCACGCTAGCGCAGGCTCTAGCTCGTCTCGGTTGTGGCGGGCGCGCTGGAAATGCTGCCGCGCCTGCGCCCACTGTCCCCGCACCAGCTGCGCGTGCCCCAAAACTCCGTGGATCCGCGGGTCTTCGAGGTACGCGGCCGGCAACTCAGCAGCCTCCAACACAGCGTCGAGTTCACCGCGTTCCACCATCGCACTACCATGATCGACCAGCAAAGAAGCGCACGCCGCGTGATCACCCGCTGCTAGCAGATGTCGCAGGGCTTCGGCCGGGGCCCCTCGCTCAACACACTTCTTAGCCGCCGTCACGTGCAGGGCCGTCCGCTCGCTGGCAGACGGCGTCGTCATGTGCTCGAAGAAGTCTTGCAGGGGACGCACAAGAATCCAGCCGGCGCTGTCCCCTCCGACGCGTCGCACGAGTCCCTGACGGCTCAGCTCCGCCAACTCGGCCAGCGCGATTGTGGGGTCATCGAGCTCGGGCGCTACTTCAGTCGCGAACCTGACTTCGCCGAAGATCGCCAGTCTGCGCAGAAGTTGCTGAACCCCCTCGGGCGCGGCGCCGAGGACCTCCTCAGCCAGATAGTCATGGAACCGTTCCCCCGGATGGGACAGCTGTCCCACTGCAGCCAGGCGCTGATCGCTCCCGGTCCCCCGCAAGATCTCCATCGCGCAATGCACCGCTGTGGGCCAACCACCGGTGTACTCCCAAACTTTCTTCGACAAGCCGGGCGGATCCCGTCCCACGGTCTTGCGCAGCAGTGCATCCACATCGGCAACGTCGAAGGCAAGGTCCGGCGCGTGGACCTCCGCGACAAGGCCACGACCCCGCAACCGCTCAATTGAAAAAGGAAGCTCACGTCGGGATATCAGAACCAGATGCAGCCGATCCGGTGCTCGCTGGCACAGACTCTCGACGGCACGCGCCGCGTCACTCTCCGGCAGCAGGTCCTGCAGGTCATCCAGGACTACAACGAGATCCGTAGTCAGGGCACTGCGCAACCACACGCAGATGGCCTCGACAGAGGGCTCTACCGGCTCGGCAGTATCCCGGGTCGTCTCGGGCACCGACACATGAGCCCGAACTGCCCCGAATAAGCCGACCAGCAGACGGTCCGCATTCCCCTCATAATCCTCGTACCGCAACCACGCGGTCGGACGATTGCGCAACGAGGCTGCCACTGCTGTGGTCTTGCCCCAACCAGCCGCACCAAGCACCACACAGATCCGGCGCTTCGCAGCGTGGTCCAGCAGCTCGTGAACCGCCAGACGCTCGATTCGCTCTTCAGCTGGGCCGGGTGGGTCTGGCGCAGCAGACGGCGCCACGCTATCTGTCCCTGATTGTCTCGCGCCCTCCACACAGACCGCGGTCAGGCCTGGTACCGCAGCCCACCATCCGTTTCCTCCCAGCGTCACGATTACGCCGTTGCTCGGCGAGTTCTGTCACGGCGAAGCCGTGACTGATCAATGCCATCAGCACGACCGACTCGTGCATCGTCATCCCTCCTCGCCGCCCGGGAGCCCCGCAGAAGCATCCGACCGCCCAGAACCATCACCGTTACGGCATCTACCCGCTCAGCGTTCGGTGCGGTCTGGTTACACAGGTCGTCGCTCTGGCAGAACTCGACAGAGGGGGGGCGCCGTGGGTATGTATAAGGTCCGTTTTCCCTTCGATTGTCGGGTGGGGGGTGCAACAACCATAGAACCGGATGCGGCTGGCGCTGTCAGCAACACCGGCCCCGGTCCGGTCGCGGCAGGCATCGACGCTGGTGGTCAAGGTGTAGGGGGTTGTGATGTCCGGACGGCGCCGGACGCCTGAAGGGAAGCTGGGGTGACAGGACAGGAAAGCGGGGGTCCGGTCGCGGAGTTCTGCGCAGGGTTGAGGCGGCTAGTGCAGGGCTGCGGGGTGGACCGGGCAGTGTTGGGCCGCCGAGTGGGATACAGCCGTTCCCAGCTGTATGAGATCTTGGATGGTCGAATCAGCCGACCACCAGAGTGGGACCGGCTGGTCGAACCGCTGGTCCGGGCGTGCACCGACAACGACGAACGCGCGGTTGGCATCTGGCGGCGTCGATACGACGTGCTCGTCGCGGTATACAGCGAGCTCAAACGCCTCCACCGGCCAGCCGACCCATCCGGGTCGGTGAGGATGGCCCGAATGGTGCCCGCGCAGCTACCGGCAGACATCGAGGTCTTCACTGGTCGTTCCGAGGAGCTGGCCCACCTCGACCGCATCCTGGCCCGCACTGCCGACACGACGGCTGCGGCAGGAATCATGGGCGCAGACTCGACGGCAGTGATGATCGCGGCGGTGTCCGGGACCGCGGGAGTGGGCAAGACCGCGCTGGCGCTGCGGTGGGCGCATCGAGTCCGCCACGCCTTTCCGGACGGCCAGTTGTATGTGAACCTGCACGGATTCGATCCCGAGCAACCACTCTCGGCAGCCGATGCGTTGGCGGGGTTCCTGCGCGCGTTGGGTCTTCCCGGGCAGAACATCCCGGTCGAAGTGGAGGAACGGGCCGCTGCCTATCGCAGTCTGCTGGATGGGCGGCGGATGCTCGTCGTGCTGGACAACGCCTCATCGGTAGAGCAGGTCCGCCCACTGCTTCCCGGCGCACCCTCGTGTGTGGTACTGGTGACCAGCCGGGACTCGCTGGCAGGTTTGGTGGCCCGGCACAGTGCCCGGCGCCTGGACTTGGACCTGTTCCCACTCGAAGACGCGGTCGCCCTGCTCGCAACGTTGATCGGTAGGCGGGTACAGGCCGAACCTGAGGCCGCTGCCACGCTGGCCAGCCTATGCGCCCGGCTGCCGTTAGCATTGCGGGTGGCCGCCGAACTCGCCGCCACCTGCCCTACCATCAGTCTCGCGCAGCTGGCCGGTGAGTTGGCTGACGAACAGCGGCGGCTGGAGCTGCTGGACGCCGGTGGCGATGCCCGCACCGCAGTGCGCGGGGTGTTCTTCTGGTCCTACCAGCACCTTCCCGCAGTCGCGAGGCGGGCGTTTCGATTGATCGGCCTGCACCCCGGCCCGGACTTCGATCCCTACGCCCTGGCCGCCCTGGCCGACACCAGCCATGACGAAGCGGAGCATATAGTCGATCTGCTGGCCCGTGCGCACCTGATCCAGTCCTTCCGTCCAGGCCGCTACGGCATGCATGACCTCTTGCGCGCCTACGCCACCTATCTCGCCGACGCCGAGGACTCCGAGGCGCAGCAGCGGGCAGGGTTGACTCGCCTGTTCGATCACTACCTGGCCACCGCTGCAGCCGCGATGGACACCCTTGTTCCTGCCGAGCGGCATCGCCGACCACGCATCCCCACACCGGCCACACCCACCCCGCCGATGCCCGATCGCGCTGCGGCGAGGGCCTGGTTGGATACCGAACGGGTCACCCTCACGGCCGTCAGCGCATACACCGCTGCTCCGGGCTGGCCTCGTTACACCACTCAGCTGTCCACCACGCTGTACCGCTACCTCGACGCGGGCGGGCACTTTCCCGACGGGCTGACCATCCACACCCACGCGTTGCACGCCGCCCGCCACACCGGCGAGCCCGCTGCCGAAGCTGATGCGCTGCTCAGCCTTGGTCATATCTACTGGCAGCAGGGCCACTACGGGCAGGCCGCCAACCACCTTCAGCAGGCCCTAACCCTCGCCCGCGAAATCGGTGACCGGGTCGGAGAAACCAACGCGTTGCTCAACCTAGGAATCGTCGACCAGCGACAAAGCCACTACGGGCAGGCCGCCAACCACCTTCAGCAGGCCCTAACCCTCGCCCGCGAAATCGGTGACCGGGTCAGTGAAACCAACGCGTTGCTCAACCTAGGAATCGTCGACCGCCGACAAGGCCACTACAGGCGCGCCACCGACGACTGCCAGCAAGCCCTCACCGTCGCTCGCGAGATCGGTGACCGGCACGGTCAAGCCAACGCGTTGGACAACCTCGGTACCATCTACCAGCGGCAGGGTCAGTACCAGCAGGCCACCGACCAGCACGAGCAGGCATTGGCCCTCTTTCGCGGGATCGGTGACCGGCACGGCGAAGCGAACACGCTGCTCGACCTGGGCACTGTCTACCGCCGGCAGGGTCACTACCAGCAGGCTCTCGTGTACCACCAGGAGGCGCTGGCCCTATTCCGCGAGATGGGCGACCAGCACGGCGAGGCCTGCGCCCTCAACCGCGTGGGTGAGACGTCGGTTGCGCTCCGCCAACCCGACCGGGCCCTCGCTCAGCACACGTCCGCCCTCATCGTAGCCAGCCAGATCGGCGACCGGTACGAGCAGGTCCGCGCCCACAACGGCCTTGCGCACACCCACCAGGTCGCCGACGACCTCGATCAGGCCATCGCCCACCACACGGCCGCCCTAATTATGGCCGCGCAGATCGGCGAACGGTACGAGCATGCCCGCGCCCACGACGGCCTTGCCCAGATCCACCAGGTTGCCGGCAATCTCGACCAGGCCCGCAATCACTGGCATTACGCCCTAGCGCTCTACACCGATCTCGGCGTCCCCGACGCCGAGATCGTCCACGCTCGCCTGACCGCCCTCGATCAAGCAGCGGAGGACAACAACGGAGACCGCCGCTAACCCGCGACTTACCCCCGTTGCGTTGTCTTCGGCAGCGGGCACGGTTGGACGTCGATCTCCCTCATCCGCCGGACGTAGCCCTGGTAGTGTCGGCGTGCCTCGCCGAGGCGACCCGCATCGAGCAGGACTCCGACGAGGTTGAGATGGGCCTCCTCGTCATAGCGGTCGTGCTCCAGCACGCGCAGCGTGTACCGCACGACCGCGTCAGTGTCGCCGGCCGCTCGTAGCCGTGCAGCAAACGCGCGGAGTAGAGCGATGTGGGTGGCCCGGAGCTCTTCGGCCAGCCCGGCGGCCCATTCCTGGTAGGGGTCCTCTTCGAGGAAATCCCCGGTGTGGGCGCTGAGGGCGGCCGCGAGTCGCTCAGCCGCGTCCGGTTCTTTGGCTCGGTCTGCCTCCAGGGCGGCGGTGGCTTGGGTGAGGAAGTCCTCAACGTCGACGCTGACCCGGGCGCGATCCAACGACACCGCACCGCCGGTGCTGACCAAGGGGCCCTCGCCTGCCAGTTGGGGTTGGAGTACCTCGCGGACGGTGGACAGCAGCACGGAGAGCCGATTGCTGGCCAGGGCCGGGTCCACTTCCGGCCATAACAGTTCCATCAGGTGTTCCCGGGGAGTCGGTCGGCGCCGCGCGACCAGAATCTTCAACAGGTCCCGGGCTTTTCTCGACTTCCATGCGATATTCGGGATCGGGACCCCGTCGCGGATCACCCGGAACGCCCCGAGGGTCTGAATGGACACCGCGGGCGCGGAACGGACCAACACACCAATTGGTCCGGCGACCTGCCGAGAGTCGACGTCGACGCCCTGCTCGCGAAGTATCTGCTGGGCGAGGTAGGCATCGAGGTGCGGAATGGGCGCGCCGAAGCGAGCGGCCACGAGTCTGGTCGCCGCTTCCTCCAGGCGGCAGCCCGTTTCTTGCCATATGTCGATCGCCTCCCGTAGCGGGGTGGTATCCACCCCGGGATCGTTCGAGGCCAGCACGCCGAGGGTGATCGCCTCGGCCAGTCCTGGGTTGTCTCGCCGTTGCCGCGCAGCCGCGGCCGCGCGATTGGCATCCGCCGAGGCGCGCTGCCGGTCACCACCCATCAACTCGACCCAGCCGCGCGCCAGCAGCGCCGGAACCTTACGAAGTGCCTCGCCCAACTCCACAGCCTCGACCGCGCGTTCCCTCGCGAGCTTCAGGTCATCAGTCGCGCCGATGCGAGCGAGACCGATCAGCGCCGAGCTGAGGCCGAACACGTCGTGGTAGGGCTCGGCGAGGGCCAGCGCCTCCTCGTACGCAGCCCGGGCACGCACCAGCTGACCCCGGGTCCGATGCAGATCACCGAGGCCACACAGCGCCCACGCCAGAAACCGCGAGCCGATGCGCTGAAAGAGGTCGATAGCAGTGGCGAAGTTGCCCGCCGCCTCTTCCAGCATTCCGACGCGCCCGCAGGCCCGGCCACGGATGGTCAGCGCGTGCGCGACGACGAAAGGATCCTCGCATTGCTCGCCGAGGCTCAATACGAGCTGAGCCTCGGCCAACGCTTGGCGCGGTGCACCCATTTCGTAGTGGTGGAACGCTCGGGATGTCCGAATCCACATGAGCTGGAGCAGGTCGTTGCTCGCCTCGGCGCTGCGAAGGGCGTCGGCCCAGTGGGCATCGGCTTGTCGCCAGTCGCCCTCGGCAGCAGCCCGCAGCGCGAAAAGGTGATGGACACTGGACCACGCGCGAGGCTCACCGCACCGTCGCGCCGCAGCACGTGCTAGCGCGGCCGTCTTTCGGAGGCCGACGAGATCACCGGTCATCCGGTAGGCGCTCGCCGACAGCGCGAATACGCGGGTCTCGTCGACGGTGTCCTCCCGATCCAGCCGGGCCTGCTGGATCCTCGCTTGGACTTCGTCGAACTCGCCCTGGGCGAAGGCGATGAGGCCGACCCGCCACGACAGCGCCGGCTCGTCCCGGTCATGGCCGGCGCGCTGAAAGTACTGCAACGCGTCCACCCATTGTCCCCGCACCTGGTGCGCCTGTCCGAGAACTCGTTGGATTCGCGGGTCGTTGAGGTACTCCGCCGGCAACTCGGCGGCCTGCAACACGGCGTCGAGTTGGCCACTTTGCACTATCACCACGCCGTAATCGGCCAGTAGCGAGGCACATGCGGCATAATCGCCCGCCGCTAGCAGATGTCGCAGGGCGTCGGCTGGTGCTCCCCGCCCGATACAGTCGGTGGCCGCCGCCACGAGCAGTGCTGTCCGCTCAGTGGCTGATGGCGCCGCCTCATGCTGGAAGTAATCCCGCAATGGGCGGACGAGCACCCAACTGGTGCTGCCCCCTCCGCTGCGGCGCACGAGGCCCTGACGGCTCAGCTCAGCAAGTACCGTCGTCGGATCATTGAGCCCGCGCGCCACCTCTAACGGGGATCTGACCTCGCCGTAGATCGCCAGCCTGCGCAGCAGCTGATGAACCCACTCGGGTGCAACGCCGATGACCTCCTCGGCCAGATAGCCATGAAAGCGCTCACCCGGCTGGGATAGCCGACCCACCGCGTCGAGGCGCTGATCCGCCTGGACCCCACGCAAGATCTCCACAGCGCAGTGCACGGCGGCAGGCCAGCCATCGGTGTGCTCCCACACCCGTCTGGACAGGCCAGGCGGATTCTTGCCCACGGTCTTGCGCAGGAGTGCCTCGACATCGGCGACGGCAAATGCAAGGTCTGGCGCGTGGATCTCCGCGACAAGACCGTGACCCCGTAGCCGCTGCACGGAGAAAGGCAGTTCACGTCGGGATATCAGGACCAGATGCAGCCGATCCGGCGCCCGCCGGCACAAATTCTCAACGACACAAGCCGCGTCACTACCCGGCTGCAACCCATGCAGGTCGTCCAGGACCAAAATGAGGTCTTTGCTCAGGGCACTGTGCAACCACAAGCACAGGGCCGCTGCTGATGATCCAACCTGGGGGATGTCGTCGGGCACCGTACCGAGGGAAGGCGCAGGCACCGACACGTGCGCCTGCAGTGCCCGGAGCAGGCCGGCCAGGAGGCGTTCCGTATCCCCGTCGTGGTCCTCATACCGCAACCACGCGGTCGGACGGCCGCCTGACCAGGTCGCCACCGCGGTGGTCTTGCCCCAACCGGCTGCGCCGATCACCACACAAATCCGTCGGCTCGCAGCGCGGTCCAGCAACTCGTCAACTGCCGCACGCTCGACGTGGTCTGGTGCCGGCGCAGGCAGGTATAGCTCGGCGGGCGGCACTAGCCGGGGTGCCCCGACGGGGGGACGCTTGGCGGTTGCCACCAACTGAAAGTACCTCCGTCGCCAACTTTTCACCTATTAGAGATGTTCACTTAATCCGGTAGAGGCACCGATCCGGTCCGCGGGCTAGATCCAGTCACGACGGCGGAACAGCAGGTATAGCCCGATCGAGAGCACGACGATGATGATGGTTGAGACGTAGAACCCGGATGCTTGACCGAACCCGGGATAGGGCACGTTCTGGCCGTAGAACCCGGTGATGGCGGTCGGCACCGCGATGATGGCGGCCCAGCTGGTGACCTGCTTGGTGATCACGTTGAGCCGGTTGCCCTGGATGGTGAGGTTGGTCTCCAGGATGGCGGTGACCAGGTCGCGCAGGCTTTCGGTCCACTCGGTAGCGCGCAGTATGTGGTCGTAGACGTCCTGGTAATAGGGCGTCATTGCCTCGTCGACGGTGTGCAGATCGCGGCGCATCAGTGAGTTCACGACCTCGCGCATCGGCAGTACGACCCGGCGCAGCTGCACGAGACTCTTGCGCAGCTCAAATGATCGTCGTTGCACGGACGAATCGGGGCGCTTGTCGTCGAACAGCTGATCTTCTAGCGTTTCGATCTCTTCGTCGAGGCTCTGCACGGCAGTGAAGTGGCCGTCGACGACATAGTCGAGCAAACCGTGCAGCAGGAACGAGACCCCGTGTTTGGCCAGGTCGGGTGAGGCGTCCCAGCGAGCTACCACACCGTCGATGTCGAACTGGTCTGATTTACGCACGGTGACCAACGCATTGTGAGTGACGAACGCCGCCACCTCAAAAGTCGCCAGTTCCCCGGTGGCCATGTCCAGCGCGACGGCGTAGGCGGTGACGAACAGGTGGCTGTCGTACCGGTCAAGCTTCGGACGTTGGCGTTCTTGGACGGCGTCCTCGACGGCGAGCCGGTGCAGGTCGAGCTCCTCGCTGATCGCGGCGAGGCCGGCCGCGTCGGGTGCACACATGTCCAGCCACACCGTGACGCCCGGCTGCCTGATGTAGTCGGAGATGTCCTGCACCGGAAAGTTTTCGAGCTCGAGAACACCGCTACGGTACAGCCGCGTACGTGTCATACCGGCAGGCTAGAAGGCGGCCTGCCGGGCCGCCGCGCGACGCCACGCCACGCCACGCGCGAAGGAGACCTGTGAGTGAGCTGACCTATCTCGAGGCGATCGTGGTGGGCGCCTTCCAAGGCGTCACCGAGCTGTTCCCGGTTTCCAGCCTGGGGCACTCCATCCTGGTCCCGGTGCTGATCGGCGGTCGCTGGGCACACGACCTGAACGTCTCCGCGCCGGAATCGCCCTACTTGGCGTTCATCGTCGGGCTGCATGTGGCCACCGCCGCCGCGCTGCTGGTCTTCTTCTGGCGCGACTGGCTACGCATCGTCGCCGGCTTCGTCAGCTCGCTGCGCTACCGGCGACTCCGCACGTCTGGTGAGCGACTCGCTTGGCTGCTCATCGTCGGAACCATCCCGGTCGGCATCTGTGGCCTGCTGCTGGAGCATCTGTTCCGCACCACGCTGGGCCGACCGATCCCGGCTGCGGCGTTCCTGATCGCCAACGGGGTGGTGCTCTACGTCGCCGAACGGCTCCGTCGACGGGCTGACACTACCGCCCCGGTGCCGGCGACGACCGGAGTAAGCGGACCTGGTTCAGCGCGAGACGCCGACGCCGCCGCGGATGCCCGACTGGCCCAGATGTCCCTCGGGCGCGGCGCGCTGATCGGTTCCGCACAGGTTCTGGCGTTGTTGCCAGGGCTGAGCCGGTCCGGCGTGACGATGGCCGCTGGACTGCTGCGCGGGCTGTCCCACGAGGACGCCGCTCGCTTTTCCTTCCTGCTGGCCACGCCGGTCATCCTGGCCGCCGGTGCGCTGAAGATCCCCGACCTGGTCGGCCCGCTCGGCGCCGGCATCCACGGACCGATCATTGCCGGCAGTATCGCCTCGTTCGTCAGCGCTTACCTGGCAGTCCGCTTCCTGACCCGCTACTTCGAGACCCGCACCCTCACCCCGTTCGCCATCTACTGCGTCCTGTTCGGCACCGCCAGCCTGATCTGGCTCGCCACCCACTAACCGCGGGCGTGCGCGCCGCCGGGCTCTCGTGCCG
>JAICHZ010000058.1 GCA_025924655.1 Pseudonocardiaceae bacterium
CCGCGCCCGCAGCTCCGGCAAACCGGCAGGATGGTAGCCGTGGCCGGGTAGCAACCGGGGGAGATCGGCCAGTGCCGCGGTGAACGCGGAGACGATCTCAGGCGGGGCCGCCGGCGCGGCGTGCGCGAGATCGAGAACCCCGGCGGTGGGTTCAGCCGGCGCCCAGGCGCCGTATGCGGGTCCCGCGGGCAGCGACGTCCAGGTCCCCGCGCCGAGGCGGGCACTGGCCCAGCCGTCCTCCCGAAGCCGCCGGTAGGCGGCGGTGACCGTGGTCCGGCTCAGCTTCAGTGCAGTGGCGAGCTCCCGCTCGGCCGGCAGCCGCACCCCGACGGCCAGCCGGCCGTCCGCGATAAGCAACCGGATTCGCGCCGCCAGCGCGGCATAGCGCGGTGGACGCTCGCCCGCCAACTCACCTACCAGCGCAGCCAGCGTGGCGGCGGTACCTTCAGTCATGCCAATGACCGCCGATTGGACTGTAGTTCACAGTCCAATCATGACTCATACTGGCTGAATGCAACAAGCGATCTCGGTGCCGTCATCCGCCCGGCCATCCCGACTCGGTCGACGGCTCGGCCAGCTTGCCGCAGGTTTGGTGCTCTACGGCTTCTCCATGGCGCTGCTGATCCGTTCTCGCCTCGGCAACCTGCCATGGGACGTGCTGCACCAGGGATTGGCCGGCCGCCTGCATTACTCGATCGGCACTGTCTCGATCGTCGTCGGAGCGATCGTGCTGCTGTTGTGGATCCCGCTGCGGGAAAAGCCCGGGTTTGGCACGGTCAGCAACGTTGTCGTCATCGGGATCTCGGTGGACACCGCACTGGCGTTGCTGCCCGTCACGGATTACCTGCCGGCGCGTGCGCTGTTGGCGGCCGCGGGGATCGTGCTCAACGCGGTGGCGACCGCCGCGTACATCGGTGCCCGCCTGGGACCTGGCCCCCGCGACGGTCTGATGACCGGTCTGGTCCGCCGCACCGGTGGGTCGGTGCGGCAGGTTCGCACCGTCATCGAGATCGCGGTCGTTGCGAGCGGCTGGGCGCTCGGCGGCACCCTCGGGGTCGCCACCGTCCTGTACGCCCTGGCGATCGGGCCGCTGGTGCAGATACTGCTCCCCCGCCTCACCGTCGGTCGCCCTTCCCTGGGGCGGGACGTCGTTAACGGCACTCAACTCGGTGCGGGGCCTCGGCGAGGACGACGAGGTACCCATCGACATCACGGATCCAGATCTCCCGATGGCCAGCGTTCGGGTTGAGATGTACGTCGGTGACGATCTCGGCGGCAACGTCGCGGATCCGGCCGACCGCGGCGTCGAAGTCGTCGGTCTCGAACCAGACCGCGACGCCGTTTCCGAGCGGCTGCTCAGGGTCTCCGATCGCGCCGTGGTGATGGCCGACCTCGAGCCGGTGCAGCTGCAGGATCAGTACCCCGTCGACGAGCAGTTGCTCGTACTCAGCACCGCCGTGACCGCTAGTAGCGTCCAACACCTGCTGATACCACCGGCTGCTCTGCCCTACGTTGGCGACGGCAATCATCGGCTGCGGCCGCACGGAAGGAACTAGGCGTTCGGACATGACCGCACGGTAGGCCTAGCGCTTAGATCTGTTCAGCCGGACGGTGGCTGTGGCGTTTCGGCCCCGGTCACGCCGAGTTTCTCGTAGCGGGCGCCGTAGGCACCGCGGGCAGTGTCGGCCTGCCGGGGCGTCGTGTTCCACGCGCAGTCGGCCCGACCTCGGCCGCTTTGACGCCGCCGTCGAGTTCGGACCGCTCAGGAAATCCTCTAGGGCCATGATCAGGATAGCTGCCAACCCATACCTCATCGAGACGATGTAGAGCAGCAGTTGCTTCAGCAAGAATCGTGCGGTTTCCGTGCGGTTGGTTCGACCGTACAGCGGGTTAACGATCAGCGAGTTGCGAACGCTGAAGTACCGAAGCCAATCGTCCCGGTCCTTGGTTTGTTCATCCAAACTTTGATTACTCGTGAGCTCGACATTGACGAGATAGGCGCCATATGACTTCGGTGGCTTTGCGGCCTGCTGGTTGGCGTGACTCCGCAACGTTTTTGAGGTTGCTGCCGCGCGAAGAGGACGACGCCGGGCACCTTGATCGGGCTCGCGGGTTGGTCGGTGGCTGCGGCGCTGGCCGTCTCACATTGCCAGCAGCCAGCAACGCAATGCCTGAGCCGCGGCACGACTCAGGCGTGGCGACAAGCGGCGTGCCCTTTCCATCCTGCGGCACCAGTGTGCGACTGGCAACAGCAGGCAAGCGAAGCTAAAGAGAAGCGAGTGAGCAGGAAAAGGGCCTAGACTGCCACATGGAGATTAACGTTGAGAAGCACGAGAGGCCAGAGGAACATAGCTAGAACGAACGACAGGAGTTCACCGCCGCTATGGATGGTGTATCCGTTGCTGAGCGCTACTACGACACCGATGATGATGTACACGAGACCGAAAAGTGAGACGCCATATTCGTGCATGATTTCTCCTTAGGCTCTGCGTAATTGAAAGACACGCCTCGTCGGCCACGCCGAGGACCGCCCGGCTCATAACGGCTCCGACGCAAGGATCCCGCACGCTTCGCGCGGTACGCTGCAGTCGATTCGCTTCCGGCACGCACGGTCCTGCCTCTCGTCGTGTACGGAGTGTATCCACGCCGGCCTGATCATGGAATGGTCTGATCAGAAAACCTGCGAGAATTCGCGCAGCCCTGCGGGCGGCGCGTCAGCGCCAGGCGCAAACGCGCATCCTCACGTTGAAGTGGAACGTCTACCCGGACGTCTCGACCAGCCGCGATAGACGGGATCGCACCTCTGAGCTGCACTTCGCGGCGTTACACGGCATTCTCTCGCTTTACAGCGCTTGGGGGACAAGCGGGAGACAGTCTGAGATCAGCTAGACCGTCCTCTGTGGATGTTGTGATCATCTGCACGACCACCGATCCCCGCGCCGTCTAGGGCGAGATGCGACGCGCGCACCTACCGGCGGCCCAGCTCTTCTGCGATAGCATCGCAGCGCTTGGCGTACAGCGCTATCCGTGGGCTGTAGCAACTTCAAGTTCTTCAGCACGCCGAGACCGGACTCCTCCGGGGAGTTCACACCGCAGTTTTCCGCACAGCGCGCGTTCGCAAAACCAGTCTCGCGCGCGCTGACCACCAACAGCGTCGTTCTCACACGTTGAAGCGGAAATCGACGACATCATCGTGCAATCCATCGTGCGTGGCCCAACATACGATCCGTTGCGCGATCTACCTGCGGCAAGGCCGTGACGCGATTAGTGAGCATCCCACCGTCCAACGCCAGCGGGGACTGCTACCGCGTCGAACCCGGCGCCGGCAGCGACCGAGGTGCGTGCTTGCACCGTCACCGGCACCGCCTGGTCACCTCGCGCATCAAGCCCAGAGCACCGATCATGCTCGATGGCGCGGTCGAGCGGCCCTTCGGGGCGTCTGGCTTTCCTTTTTCGTCGAACCCCGCCATGATCGCGGCTCGCGGGGAGCAGTCAAGGTTCGAGCGCGGAGGCGAGGATGTCGGATCGGCTGATCTTTCAGCTGGGCACCAACAACTGGCAGCGCGGCGGGGAGTTCGCGCCGGGCTCGGGGATCCTGCACGAGGCGCACCACCACGCCTACAACGCTCTGCCGGGAGTGCGAACCTACTCGATGTATCCCTCCCGGAGGCAGCGGTTCCGCGACGAGGACGTGCGGGTTTTCGCGTTGGAGCACGACATCCCGATCTGCGAGTCGATCTCCCCGGTCAGCAACTACCGCTGGCACAGCATGAGCGAGGACGAGGTCAACGCCTACCGGCAGCGGCTGACCAACGAGGTCGCGGAGTGGCTCGACGAGATCGAGGCCAACTCCGAGGACCGATTTAGCCTAGCGATCGCCCATCACGGCTTCATGAACACGGTGGTGATGCGCGACGTGATCCGCCGCAGGACCGCCGCCGGGCGCGGCTCGATGCCGCTGCTGTGCTTCGTGCATGGAACCGAGCTGAAGATGTACGCCAACGAGCGACGCGCCGATCAGCCGGCGGAGTTCCCGCTGCGCTTCCTGCCGTTCATGCAGAGCGAGAAGATCTTCGACTACAACGCCCCGCAGCATGCCGTGGACGTCGTCGCGTCGATCTCGGCCGAGCAGATCGAGGCGCTGCTGGACCTCTTCCCGGAGTTCCCCCGTGAGCGGGTGGTGCTCTCCCAGAACGGCTACAACCAGGACGTCTTCCACAGGCTGACCGACCCGACGGACCTCTATGCTGATCGGGCGAAGGCGCTGGCCCGGTTCATGACACAGGTACCCGAGGGCAGCGGCCGGCAGCCCGAGCCGATCGCCCCGGCGGACGGGTTCGACGCGGTGGTGGCGTTCTGCGGCAAGTTCGCCGACTGGAAACGGCTGGATGCCCTACTGCGCGCGGCGGCCATCTACGAGCAGCACGAGCGCCGGATCCTCACCCTGGTGATCGGTTCCGGGCCACACGAGGCGCAGGTTGAGATGCACGACCTGGCCGCGCGGCTCGGCCTGCGCCGGACCTACTTCCTCGGGCCCAGGCCGCAGGATGAATTAGCGGTGCTGTTCAACTGCGCCGACGTGGGCTGCTTCCCGTCCTACCGTGAACCTTTCGGTCTGGTGTTCATCGAATGCATGGCCTGCGGGACGCCAGTGATCGGCGCCGACTCCGGCGGCCCGCGCGACTTCGTGACCCCTAAGGTCGGGATGCTGGTACCCGAGACCGACGATCGCGCGGCGCTCGCCCAGTCACTCGCCGCCGCTGTCAACCGGAGTCTGGACGAGGGCTGGAAACAGACCAAGGGCCCCACCGCCGAGGCCTATGCCAAGGAGAACTTCAGCGTGGTCAGCCAAGTCTCCAAACTGCTCGCCGAGGTAGACCGACTGACCACTACCTCAGGATCACACGGTGAGCATCGACAGCCAGAACTTCGCCAAAACCCTTCCACCACTCAGGGTGCAGCTACTTGTTGGATTTAGAGGTTAGTCCGGTGCGGAACTCGACCACGTCACCGTCGGTCATCACGTAATCTTTACCCTCCATCCGGACCTTTCCGGCGGCCCGGGCCTGCGCCATGGATCCGGCGGCGATCAGATCGTCGTAGGACACGATCTCGGCCTTGATGAACCCGCGCTGGAAGTCACTGTGGATCACTCCGGCGGCTTCCGGAGCTGTGGCGCCGGCCCGGATCGTCCACGCTCTGGACTCCTTGGGACCCGCGGTGAGGAACGTCTGCAGCCCCAGAGTGTGGAATCCGGCGCGAGCCAGCGCGTGCAGCCCCGGCTCCGGCTGGCCGATCGAGTCCAGCAGCTCTCGAGCGGACTCGGGATCCAGTTCGAGCAGTTCGGACTCCACCTTGGCGTCGAGGAACACCGCGTCGGCGGGGGCCACCAGCTTGCGCAGCTCCGCCTGCCGCTCCGGGTCGGTGAGCACGCCTTCGTCGGCGTTGAAGACGTACAGAAACGGCTTGCCGGTCAGCAGGCTGAGCTCGGCGAGCGCGGGAACGTCCAGCTCCGCGCGGGCGGCGAACAGGGTGCGCCCGGTGCCGAGCACCTCTCTCGCAGCCTGCGCGGCGGCCAGCGCGGCGCGCCGTTCCCGGGGATTCGTGCGAGCCTCCTTCTCCAACCGGGGCAATGCGCGATCCAGGGTCTGCAGGTCGGCCAACACCAGCTCGGTCTCGATGGTGGCGATGTCATCAGCCGGGTCGACCCGGCCGTCGACGTGCAGCACATCGGGGTCGTCGAAAACCCGCACCACCTGGCAGATCGCATTGGCCTCGCGAATGTTCGCGAGGAACTTGTTGCCCAGCCCAGCGCCCTCCGAGGCGCCCGCGACGATGCCCGCGATGTCGACGAACGACACCGTGGCCGGGACCACCTTGACGCTGTCGAAGACCTCAGCCAACCGGCCGAGCCGGTCGTCGGGCAACGCCACCACCCCGACGTTCGGTTCGATGGTGGCGAAGGCGTAGTTGGCCGCCAGGACGTTGTTGCGGGTCAGCGCGTTGAACAAGGTGGACTTGCCAACGTTGGGCAGGCCGACAATGCCAAGAGTGAGGCTCACGAGACGTCAAGTCTAGGCACCCGATCCCGGTTCCCCGCATTCAGCGGGCTCAGCGGGGCTATCGACTACCGCTTTACCCCGCTGAGCCCGCTGAATGTGTTGGGAGCGGCGCGGGGCGGCGCGCCTGGCTTGAGACTGTCAGGGGGGTACTGCAGTCTGTGACGCATGAGTTACGCAGTGTTGCTCGCCTTGCTTGTCGGACTCGCAGTCGGCGCTGTCGTCGGCTGGCTCGTGGCCGCCGCGCTGCGCCGGGTTGCGGCGGCCGAAGCCGGTCGGACAGCGGACGCCGCCAGAGCCGCCCTTGAGGCCGAGCTCGTCGCGGTCCGCAGGCAAGGCGAAACTGCCGCTGCGGCCAGGGACGCCGAAACAGCCCGAGCCCAGCAGTGCAGCCAGCGCGCCGAGGAAGCCGGTCAGCGGGTGGCTGCGGCGCAGGCCGAACTGGCTGGGTTGCGTGCGGTGCTCGACGCCGAGCGGACCGCCGCAGCCGACCGGGAACGGCTGCTCACCCACCGCGAAGCCGAGCTCAAGGACAGCTTTCAGGCATTGTCCGCCGAGGCGCTGTCGCGCAACAACGAGGCATTCGTGCAACTCGCCGAGGCACAGTTCGCCAAGGTCACAGCAGCCATATCGGCCAAGTCGGACGGCGACGCCGTTCAGCGTCAGCAGGCCATCACGGCGCTGCTGGACCCGGTAACCCAGAGCCTGCACCGGCTCGACGGTCAACTCCGCACGGTGGAAAAGGAGCGCGAAGCCGCCTACGCGGGACTGCGCGAGCAGGTGGGAGCGATGCACCGGACCTCCGAACAACTCCAAAGCGAGACCCGGCAGCTGGTCACCGCGCTGCGCGCGCCGCAGGTCCGCGGCCGGTGGGGCGAGCTGCAACTGGAGCGGATCGTGGAGCTGGCCGGCATGGTCGAACACTGCGACTTCTCCCGGCAGGTCACTGCCACTGACGCCAGCGGCGACGACGACGCCCTGGTCCGCCCAGACCTGGTGGTGCGCCTGGCCGGCGGCAAGGTCATCGTGCTGGACGCCAAGGTGCCGTTCGGGGCCTACCTCGAGGCCGTCGAGGCCACCGACCCGGACCGCCGCGCCGATCGGCTGGCCGCGCATGCGCGGCACCTGCGCGCGCACGTCGATTCGCTGGCGCACAAGTCCTACTGGCAACGCTTCGACGCCACTCCGGAGTTCGTGGTGTTGTTCGTTCCGGGCGATCCGTTCCTTGAGGCGGCGCTGCAGTCCGATCCGGCGTTGCTCGAGCACGCCTTCGAGCGCAACGTCGTGATCGCCACGCCGACCACGCTGATCGCGCTGCTGCGGACAGTGGCCTACACCTGGCGGCAGGAGTCGCTGGCGCGCAACGCCGCACGGGTGCATGAGCTGGGCCGCGAACTGCATTCCCGGCTGGCAACCATGGGCGGTCACGTGGCACGGCTGGGCAAGCAACTCGGTGGTGCGGTCGAGGCCTACAACCGCACGGTCACGTCGCTGGAGTCGCGAGTGCTGGTCACTGCTCGCCGCTTCGGTGAGCTCGGCGTGGTCACCGAAGCGCTCGATGCGCCCGAGCAAGTCGAGCGCAGTCCTCGGATCGTGCAAGCGGTGGAACTCGTCGCGTCGGCGGCGGACTCTCTCGTCGCGCTGGAGCCGGAACAACGCCCAGCGGACTCTCTGGGCGACCGGGACCTCGGCCACGAGGTGGAGAGCTGGACATGGGTCAACGAGACGCTGCACCAGGCGCGGGGCGACGACGAGCAGCGGTCTACTGTGAACGAGTGACGGGGACCCGAACCCGAAGCACCGCCCAGCGCGGGTCTTGGGACGAGCGCGCCTTGCTGCCCGATAGTGTCGGGATGCCCTGGTGGGCGGCGGCCTTGTGCTCCCTTGGACTCGCCGCAATCGGCGCGTTCGCGGATATGGAACGGCTCAACCGGCTGGGCATGGTGTTCGAAGTCTGCTATTTCCTCGGTTGCCTGCTTGCCGTGGTGGTGGTGCAGCGCAAGGGTCTGTTCGGCCCGATGGTGCAGCCACCGCTGATCCTCGCACTGACAGTGCCGGGCGTGATCCTGGCCATCGGCTCGCATCCCACCGGTGGGGGCATGGTCGCCACCGCGCTCGCGGTCGGCACCCCGTTGATCAACGGCTTCCCCGTCATGGCGATCACGACCGGCCTCACCCTAGCCATCGGCGTCCTGCGACTGATCACCCAACGACGCCCGACCTCACGCCATGACCTTTGACACGCTATCCGGCACAGCACGCTTCACCCTGAGCGCTTGAGTTCGCGTGGCAGCGAGAACACCAGCTTTTCGTAGCCTGACGGACAGGCCTGCAGTGATCCGGCGGCCGATCGGCTGTGACCTGCTGGTTTGTTCTCGTTGTGTCCCATCGTGTCCTGATGCGACTTGACGTGCGACGGCCTGTGCACGGCCTGATCTTGCTCCGTTCGCCCTCGCCGCCATGCTGCAGACCACGATCTCTACGGCATCCAAAGACAGCGGCCAGCAACACCGCCAGCTCGGCCGTCTGGTTTCTCGTCAGTGCGTTGGCTATGTCGCAGATGCTCAGGCCGCCGGCTGCGCGATGCCGGTCGCGGCTAGCCGCAGGATGGTCGTGTCGGGCCGGTTGGTGTTGAAGGCGTAGATGCCGGCTGCGTGACTGAGGCATCGCGTGGTGTCAGCGGCGAGGGTCTCAGCCTGCTGCAGGTGTGGTGTGACAGTGCCCCAGTCCGCCCAGCGGTCCCGGGCAGCCGCGGTGAGTTCGCCGAGGGAGCGGGCGATCCGCGCCAAGTCGCCGACCAGTGTCAGGATGTCCTCATCGGAAGCGGTCATCGGCAAGGCAGTCGCGGTGGCAAGCGCCGCTGCTGCCGCTTCAACTGGCGTATTGCTCGTCGGCTCCATGACATCTCGCCATCCGTAGTTCAGCTCAGACCGTGCACTACAACAGAGTTGGCTTCCCGGCTCGCTGATACACTCCTTCACCCGTCATCTAAGATCATCTTGTCGCCGTCACACGGAGCTGGCGGGGCGGCCACGCGAGGGGCATCGCCCGTCTCCCGAGCGGAGCCGGTCGGGATGGACTCGGATTCTTCGTGATCGGCTCGTGGGTTGATCGCGGCAATATTGGGCGTGGCAGCAAGTATCTGGGGAGCGCTGCGCCGGCTCTTATGTTGATAGCACCAGCCCTACGCGGTGCCTTCGCATCGTCGCGGGAATCCAAGTCAGGGAGCCAGATCCATGCCGAACTACCACGTCACCATCCACGGCGCTGATCGCGAGGCGATGGCCGACCTCGTCCGTGCCCACCACGTCCGTGTATACGGCCAGACGCTCACCGAGGAGGACACCGGTTACCGGGTCAGCGGGCTCGCTGACGAAGACACCATTAAGCAGTTGCAGGGCGCCGGTTACCGGGTCGAGCAGCATGAGGACGTCGACGAAGCCGCCCAGGACAGCCTGCGCCACGTCGGCCAGGGCAATCGGTTCCTCAACCAGGCAGGAGACCTGCGATGACCTATCTCAACGTTGACGAGGTGGAGACCGCGATCGCGCTGGCCGCCGGTCCACCCAACGCCGGCTTCACCGAGCTGATCACGCTGCCCAACCAAACCTGGGAGGGGCGCACCTGCCACGCCATCCGGGTCCACCACGGCGCAGCGGCCCGCAGCGGGGTGTATCTGCTGGGTGGCATCCATGCCCGGGAATGGGGCAGCCCCGATATCCTGGTCAACTTCGTACAGCTGCTCACCGACGCCTACCGCAACGGGACCGGGATCACCCAAGGCGGCGCGGCGGTCAGCGCCGAGCAGGTCCGCGCCATCGTCGACACCCTAGATGTCGTGGTCTTCCCGCAGGCCAACCCGGACGGTCGGCACTACTCGATGACCGTCGACCCGATGTGGCGCAAGAACCGCCGACCGGCCGACGCTGGCGACCCGGGATGCCCCAGCGGAGGTGGCAACGGCCCCGGCGTCGACATCAACCGCAACTACGACTTCCTCTGGGACTTCCCGACGACGTTTAGCCCGTCGGCACCGGTAGCGACTTCCGCTGATCCGTGCTCCGAGATCTACTATGGGCCCGGCGCGTTCTCCGAACCCGAGACCTGCAACGTCGGGTGGCTGCTCGACCACTACCCCAGCGTGGGCTACTTCATCGACATTCATTCCTTCGGCGAGGACATTCTCTACAACTGGGGAGACGACGACGACCAGGTCACCGATCCGGCGATGAACTTCTCCGACCCGGCATACGACGGCAAACGCGGGATCCCGGACAGCACGCCAGGCGGTGATCCCGACAAATACCAGGAGTACATTCCGGCCGACGATCGGCACACCCTGATCACGCTGGGCACTATGATGCGCGACGCGATCCAAGCAGCACACGGCCGGCCATACACGCTGAAGCAGTCAGTCGGCCTCTATCCCACCTCGGGTACCTCCGACGATTACGCCTACTCGCGGAGTTTTCTCGATTCGAGCAAGGACACCGTGCTGGGTTACACCATCGAATGGGGGCCGCAGCGATCGTCAATCCCCAAGAGCTTCCACCCCGACTACCCCGACATGGTGCCCATCATCGAGGAGGTCACCGCAGGACTGCTCGCGTTCTGCCTGGCCGCCGCGCGGCGGACCCTAGACGCGGCACTAGCCGACGCCCACACCAACGGATAACTGCACACGTGCCTGGCCCGGTGCTGCTCGTCGCGGTGTGAGAACTGCGGTCACGCAGTGGCAGCCCGCGCCCTGCGTGATAACCAACGCGGGAGCCCACTTGACCCCCAGGACGTAGGAGTAGGCATCTCCCAGGTCAAAATGGGTGCACACCGTGGGTACGAGTGATCCACATGCGGGTTGTTCACCTCCGTGCAGGACGTGTGGTCCCCAAATGGTCCCCAGCAGGACACTCCGCCTACTCCCCTGCCTCCCTCTCTTCCGGGCCGCCGATCTCGCCGCGATGGTTCGCTGACGATTATGACCGGAGAGACGGGCTTCGAGGGACCGGTGATCCTGCGATTAACAGATGCAGGCAGGTCCCTGATCGGGCCGTGCGACGTGGGTATGCGACGTTCGCTGGGTGGTGTCCGAGTGCGGCACGGTGCTGCTCGTTGCGGTCAGAACTGCGGTCACCCGGTGACAGCTGGGCGCCTTGGCATGATGACTGAGGCCGCGTGGTACGACGCATTGGGCCGGTGTCCGCCGTGCAACGGTGCGGGCTGTAACGCTGTGTGAACTGGGAAGCGTTCGGTGCAGGTCAGCGAGATTCTGGCCGTCGCCGTCGGTGTTTTCCTGTGAGTCCCGGTGTGGACGGCAGGCACAAGATCACTGCTGCGGTTAGTTTCCGCCGGATGAGACTCGGCGATCAAGAAGCCACAGGGGGTTGCGCTGCTCGCTGGAGAGTGCGCAGCAGGCATGTCGCGGCGAGGATCAGCAGGAGCCCCTCGACGAGGAGGCTGACGATTCCGAGTGGTTCGGCCCAGTTACCGATGTCATCGGTGTAGTTGGGCAACCCGGGTCCTCGGGAGAGCGCGTAGCCGAGGATGGGGCCGACGGCGATGCCCAGTGTGAGGAACCACGCCAACGTCAGATAGCGGGTCAGTAGCAGGGCCGCGCCCACGACGCCACCGATTTCGAGGGCGTAGTAAAAGGTCTGGACGTAGTCCGGGTTTTTCGTGCCGGGCACGCCGCCTTGGTCGATGACGTGGATGGCGACCACCGCAAGGCACCCCAGCAGGCCGATCACGCGCCAAACCAGGCTGCTCCCTACCGCATGGCCGGCGGCGGCCGACTGAGACATCTTCATGCCGTCCCCTATCTCGGGGCACTCGCCATCTGTTACATCGTGACTACACAGGGTCGTGTCGCGGAGTCCCCGGGGCCGCTGTCGGTCGGTGGGGTCCCATCAGCATACGGGTGCGGAGGTGCGGCCCGGGCGACGATGTATCGCACGTCGTGATAGTTCGCGGCCCCTCGCGGTAGCCGCGCAGCCCGCGGAATCTGGGCCCACGGACCAGCTGATTGGATGAAGCGCGATATGGATTCGAATCTGGTGGCGATTGTTAGCGTTATCATGAGCGGACTCGTGTCGCCCGTTATAGCGGCAATCGCGGCCAGGAGTCAGGTAGTGTATAGGGAGCGAGCGACACTATCCGGAGAGACCCGTAAGGTCTTAGATGAGGCGATTAATGCGCTGGCTCGAACAAGTCGAGCTAACGGTCATTGCATTGCCCTGTGGCGCCGTGGTGTGCCAACAATACCGACGAAGCCCGGGAGCAGTTAGCGGGTCGCCGCAGGGCTGGCGAGGATGTGTTGGCCTCGCATGGCCGTTTGTGTATCAGATTTGGGCCCGAGTCCGACGTGGCGACGACATACTGGAAAGTCAATACATGCATTAACAAGTTAGATGAATTTTTCCAAGGTTACAGACAAGGCGGTGCTTTCCCTATCGACGGCCAAGCGACCGGCGAACTCTTAATGGGTGATCTGTCTGACGCGGCGGACGGCTTTCTGGCGGCTGCTCGAACGGACCTTAGTCGACGGCGGCTGAGGGTACGGTAGGTCCACCGAGCGTCACCAAGTCTATCTCTACATCAACTCATCAACTTAGCATATTTTCCATTGGTCACTTATGGGCTCCCGAATTGACTCGCTCTAACCTTCTGTTCCGTAGTTGCAGGCAGGACCACGTCACTACGTGTGGATTGTTGTTTTTTCCGCTGAAACGCCCACAGACGGCCCCCCAATGCCGAAAGGTCCACGGTCTCGATGCATGCGGGCCGGAGGTGGGGGTACGCAAACGGACTGTTGAGAGTGCGCCTACACGCGGGGGCCGTACGGCAGCGGACTGTAAATCCGTCGGCTGATGCCTTCCAAGGTTCGAATCCTTGACCCGCCACCCAGCAGAAATAGCCCCTGACCTGCGATGACAGGTTGGAGGCTTCGTCGGGGCGTGACGATCGGTGTCCCCGTGGCTGCCCGCTGTACCCCGTTGGTCACCGCTGTATCTGGCACGGATTTGGCACGGCGCGGCCGTGGGCTCGACCTACTCGCCCCCCGTTCCCTCATACCCGGCCGCCTCTGCGTCGGGTCGCCGGGGTCAAGGGTGGCGCTTGCGCCATCGCGTCAGCGACGCCGCATCGCGGCGCCCTTGAGGCCGGTGAGCCGACGTAGGACGATCCCGGGGACTGTTGAGGGGACGGAGACCCTTTGCGAGCACTTCTTGTGTGAACGCTGATCCGCCGTGCGTCCGCATGCCTGACAGTGTGTCGTTGTGTCCCACTGAGCTGCGGCTATGCACCGATGTGGATCGACCTGTGCCGACTCGTAGCGCCGCTTCCGCTGATGGTTCACTGACGACGATCACCCACGAACCGCAGGTACCCCTTGTCGGCTACATGCAGCAAGCGAAGAGGGCATGGGCTACCACATGACCTAGACTTTCGCGATCTCCACCAACGCCCATACCTTTTGTCCCGTGTCGGTGATTGACCGGGCGATGCGTTCCGCGCGGTCCGGGTCGGTGGCTGCTAGCGCTATCGCGACGGTGGCCAGCGCGGATGCCTTGCAAAACTCGTCGGTGATTGACAGGGCGATGCGTTCCGCGCGGTCGGGGTCGGTGGCTGCCACCGCAGCCCCCGCGACGAAGACCAGCAGTTGTGCCTTCGACCTCGTATCAGTGATCGACCGGGCGGCGCGTTCGGCGTCGGCGAGGAGCCGGGCAGCGCGGTCCGGGTCGGTGGCTGCCAGCGCCTCCACGACGCTGTTCAGTGCGTATACCTTCAAAGGCCCATCGGTGATCGACCGGGCGGCACGTTCGGCGTCGGCCATGAGCCGGGCAGCACCGTTCGGGTCGGTGGCTGCCAACGCCTTCGCGACATTGGCCAGTGCGTATACCTTTATCTGCGGATGCTTGTCGGTGATCGACCGGGCGATGCGTTCCGCGCGATTCGGATCAGTGGCTGCTAGTCCCCCCACGACCGTAGACAGTGCACTTACCTTCCAAAACTCGAACGTGATCGACCGGGCGATGCGTTCCGCGCGATTCGGGTCAGTGGCTGCCAGCGCCCGCACGACGTCGGCCAGTGCGCTTCCTTTCACATCCTTGTTGGTGATTGACTGGGCGATGCGTTCCGCGCGATTTGGGTCGGTAGCTGCCAGCGCCCGCACAACCCCAGCCAGTGCAAATGCCTTCGAAAGCTTGTCGGTGATCGACTGGGCGGCGCGTTCGGCGTCGGCCATGAGCCGGGCAGCGCCGTCCGGGTCAGTCGCTGCCAGCAACTCCGCGACCCGGGCCAGTTCACCTACCTTCGTTCCCTCGTCAGTGATCGACCGGGCGGCGCGTTCCGCGTCGGCCATGAGCCGGGCAGCGCCGTCCGGGTCGGTCGCTGCCAGCGCCTCCGCGACCTCGGCCAGTGCATTTACCTTCGTTACGTCAGTGATCGACCGGGCGGCGCGTTCCGCGTCGATCAGGATGCGAGTAGCGCGGGCTGGAGCCACCGCGTCAAGCGCCCGCTGGATGAGGTCTAGTAGCCGGTCCACATCATATTGGTACCGGCCATAACTCAACTCCAAAGCATTAAGCCGCGCAAGCTCGTGAAGCCCGGAAGCCAGCTGCTGCGGCCGAAGCGGTTTGGCGCCATCGACCAGCACCGGAACCACCCGCACACCACGCTCAAGCGCTGTTTGGACTTCGAAGCGTACGTAATCGTCCGGGGCATCAAGCCGCCGGTGCCCGTCCCCATCGACCAGCGTCGCCCACTGGCGCCCGATCAAGGCCACCAGCACCACGCACGACTCAACCGCCTCCCTGATAACCTCGGCGAAATCCAAGCCCGCCTCAATGGAGTCCAGATCAAGGAACACACGCGCATCCGGGAAACGCTCACTCAACTGGAACTGCAGCAAGCGCGCATAGGGCGCAGCATCCTCACGCCGATAGCTGAGGAAAATCCCCCCCGATAAGAAGCCGGGCACATCCCACCCCCTCCCGATCGTCCGTGCGGGCTTCCCGTCAGCGTAGGGCAGGGAGAGCGGTTGATCCCAGCACGCAACCCAACGATCAGAAGCAGGCAAAACTGTCCACACGACCGGAGATCGACCGCGAAGCGAGGAGCACCAAGCCAAGCAGCGACCACGAACAGGCAAGACCGGCATCGTCGGTCTCCCTCGCGAAGCCAACAATCACGCAGCCTGACGCCCACATCACGAGCAGACAACCTCACCTGCGCTACCACGCCACCCGGCGCCAGTTGCCGTCGTCCGGCCCGGCCGCGACCGAGCACGGCCCGCCAGGGCCGCGCGCAGTGTCGTGGTCCGGGGGCGGACGACCAGACGACCTACCGCACAAGGGTGAGTACGCGTCGCCGGAGGCGGCGTGCTTGATCCATTAGAGGTTAGTTCGGCAACACACGCTGTAACGCAGGGTGAGTCACGGTGTGACACATGTTCGCGGACTCTTCGGTGGGTGTTGGGCGATGCCCGGGATGAGCACGTAGTGGGTTCAGGGTGTC
>JAICHZ010000059.1 GCA_025924655.1 Pseudonocardiaceae bacterium
GATCGCGGTGTTCGCCCTGGCGGCACCGGCGTGGGCAAGCACCGTGCAGATCCAGGACGACGCCCATGTGTTGAATGCCACGGTGGTGCAGAATGAGGCAGCCACCCTGCCCGTCGGGGTGTACATCTGGGCGACCACCCAGGACGCGGCCAGCAAGTCGACGTTCGACACCGACGTCCGGAACAAGGTCAACTCGACCTTTCCGGTCGTGATCGGGATCAATACGCAGGCCCACCACGAGTCGATCCAGATCGGTTCGCAGGCACGGGTCCCGCAGAGCACCGCGGTGACGGCTGAATCCGCGGCGAGCAGCGCGTTTCTCGCGAGCATGCAGACCAGCCACGACTACACCACCGCGGTCACGGCCGCGCTGGGCAAGCTGCGCACCGGTTTGGTGGGGGCCAACCGGGGATTTGTCCCCGGGCGCCGCGTTGCGCCGCACAACTCCGGCGGTGGCCTGCTTGGGATCATGATCGTGCTGGCCCTGGTCGTCTTCGCCGTGATCATGATCAGCCGGCGGCGTCGCCGGTCGGGCTTCCGGACGGGACCACCCATGATGGGTTCCGGGCCGCCCCCGATGGACTCCTACGGCGGCTATGGCGGCTATGGCGGCTATGGCGGCTACCGGTCGGGAATGAGCCCAGGCGCAGCTGGCGCCGCGGGTGCGTTGGGCGGCGGCCTGCTGGGCTATGAGCTCGGCAAGATGCAGGGCGAGGAGCAGCAGTTCCGCCAGGACGAGATGATGGATCGAGGCGGCCAGTACGACTATCCCGACCAGGGCAACTGGGTCGTCGGCCAGGATGGTGACTTCGGCGGCGGCTCGGATTCGTCAGGCTCGTCAGGCGGCAGCGGAGACTGGTGATCTGAGTTTGCC
This sequence comes from Pseudonocardiaceae bacterium, assembly GCA_025924655.1. GTDB lineage: Bacteria > Actinomycetota > Actinomycetes > Mycobacteriales > Pseudonocardiaceae. The sequence continues at coordinate 875 of JAICHZ010000059.1, forward strand.
GCACTTCGCCCGCGGGTATGTGTTGCCGTCCAGCGGGATGAAAGGAGCGGGATATGGCGGGCACGTTGACCGGCCTGCGGGTGGCCATCCTGGCGGCCCGGGGTGTTGAGCAGGTCGAGCTGGTCCAACCGCGCCAGGCCGTGACCGACGCAGGTGCGACCGTTGAGCTGGTCTCCGTCGAGCCTGGCACCGTCCAGGCCACCAACCACGACCTCGAGCCGGCCGACGAGTTCGACGTCGACCGGGTGGTCTCCGAGGTTTCCGTCGACGACTACGACGCACTGATCTTGCCCGGCGGGACGGTGAATCCCGACACCCTGCGCAGCAACAGCGCCGCGGTGGCATTCGTGCGCGACTTCGTCGAGGCCGGCAAACCGGTCGGCGTGATCTGCCACGGCCCATGGACTCTGGTCGAGGCCGACGTCGTCCGCGGGCGCACCCTGACCAGTTATCCGAGCCTGCGCACCGACATCCGCAACGCCGGCGGCACCGTGCTCGACGAGGAAGTCGTCACTGATGGCAACCTCGTTTCCAGCCGCAATCCCAACGACCTCCCCGCGTTCTGCCGCGCCATCGTCGCGCACTTCGCTACCACCAAGGAACACGTGTAGCGGCGAGGGCCCCACGACCTACCGTGATCGCCGCGACTGAGTGATGGCCGCGCGATCCTGCACGGTTACCCCTCACTTTTGGTGATCTTGAGAACGCGCTCAAGGCGGTGGACGAGCAGCAGCAGGGTGGCCTTGCACCGCTGTCGGTCCGATCTGCGAGGATCAGCGCTAACTGGCCGACGGGCGGAAGGGATCACGTGACAACCCATGAAACGGCCGGTCCGCAGGCTCTCGTGATGGACGAGCGCACCGACCCGGTCGAGGCTCCCACAGTGATCGAGCGGGCCGCCCGGCGGGAAGCGGCGCGCAACAATGCGGCGGATAGCAAGCTGTCCGACGTCAGCTCATTGCAGGTCGGTCCGGCCGCCGGGGTGGTCGCGCCGCAGCGTGTCCTGCACCGCGTGGTGATGCCCCGGGCGGACGACCCCCCGGAGGTGCGTCCGCTGTACCTCGATGAGCCGGAAACGCTGCACGGGCGCACCGCAGAGGTCACGTCACGATCGACGGTGACCCTGCCGCCTGCCTGCCAGCTGTCGTTCGCCACCTACTTCAACGCCTTCCCGGCCAGCTACTGGAAGCGCTGGACCCGGGTGGAAGAGGTGGCGTTGCGGCTGACCGTACGTGGCTCGGGGCGGGTGGACCTCTACCGCTCAAAGTCCAACGGCGACGTCGTGCACCTGGAAGGCAAGCAGCTCGACGCGGTGGCCGATCCGATCCAGCTGGAGTTCCGGGAGTCGCTGGCGCCGTTCGAGGACGGCGGCTGGGTGTGGTTCGACGTCGCCACCGAACGGGGGTCGCTGACCGTCACCGACGCCGCGTGGATCGTCGACGAGCCGCTACCGGTCCGGCCGCTGGCAGTGGCGATCACGACGTTCAACCGTCCGGCGGACTGTGTCACCGCGCTGGCCGCGCTGGCCGAGGAGCAGGCGGTGCTCGACGTCGTCGCGAAGGTCTTCGTCGTCGATCAGGGCAGTGTGAAGGTGCGCGATCATCAGCGGTTCGCCGAGGTCGCCGTCCTGCTCGCCGACCGGCTGGTGATGATCGACCAGGAGAACCTCGGCGGCTCCGGCGGGTTCTCCCGGGGCATGCTCGAGGCGCTGCGCACCACCGGTGTCGAGCACGTGATGCTGATGGATGATGATGTGCGCCTGGAGCCGGACAGCGTGCTGCGGGCGCACGCCTTCGCCAGCGCAGCATCGGCACCGGTGATCGTCGGCGCGCAGATGCTGAATCTTCAGGTTCGCAGCCAGCTGCACGCCATGGGTGAGATCGTGGACCTGCGGACCAGCTTCTGGCGGCCGGCCCCCGGGTCGGTCTACGAGCACGATTTCGCGAAGCTGACGCTGCGCAACCAACGCTTGTTGCACGCCCGCATTCACTCCACCTACAACGGCTGGTGGATGTGCCTGTTTCCCCGCGAAATACTCGAGCGCACCGGCCTGCCGTTGCCGCTGTTCATCAAATGGGACGACGCGGAGTATGCGTTGCGGGCGGCTGAGTGCGGCTTCCCGACTGTCACCCTGCCCGGCTGCGCGATCTGGCACATGCCCTGGACCGACAAGGACGACGCGACTGACTGGACCGCCTATTTCCACCTACGAAACCGACTGATCACCCTGGCGTTGCATAGCACGTATGACGTCCGCCGAGCGATTGTGCAAGACGGCCTGCGTACCACCTTCAAACACCTGATGGCGATGGAGTACTCGACTGTCGCGCTGCACCACAAGTCGATCGAGGATTTCCTCGCCGGACCGGAAGCCTTGTTTGCATCGTTGCGCGAGGGGCTGCCCGCCGTGCGCAGCTTGCGCGAAGGCTACGACGACGCTCGGATCCTTCCGTCGGCCCAGCACCTGCCGATGCCGTTGTTTGATCCCGTTCGCATCGAGCGGCTGCTTGACCCGCCGGTGCACCCGGCGGCCATCGCCAAGCGTGCGCTGTCCACGATCGCCCATCACCTGCGTTCACCGGCGGCGCCGACCCGCGATCGCCCGCAGATCAACGTGCCGGCCCGCAACGCCCGCTGGTTCGTGCTCGGTATGGTCGACTCAGCCACAGTCTCGAACGCCGATGGCAGCGGTGTCGCCTTCCGCAGGCGGGATCCGCAGCAGTTCCGCGCCTTGCTCACCCGCACGGTCGTGCTTTACCGGCAGCTGGTCGCGGAGTGGAGTGTGACGGCGCAACGCTACCGCGGCGCGGTACCAGAACTCACCTCTGTCGATTCCTGGGAGCAGATGTTCAAGGGTGGCGAACCGCCGCGGTGCCGTTAAGCTCGGCGGAGCTGTACGTCTCCCTAGGCCTTGCTCGCCAGGCTCGCGCGGACGGTGCGCGCCATGATCACGACGACCACGGCCGGTCCGGCGAGTTGCGCCGCCACTGCGGCCACCAGCGGGTCGGTCGGGGCGAACAGTAGCGCGCCGAAGACGACGGTGCCGCCGATCCACGCCGACATCGCCATCCGGTGCTCGCCCAGCGCCACCAGCGCGGGCTGCAACACCTGCGCGATCATCATGATCACCGTGCTCATCCCGAGTAGGGCGGCGACCAGCGCGGGAAGCTCGAACGGAGCGTTAAACAAGACGCGAGCGGCCCAGGGGCCGGCGATCGCCGCGCCTACGACACCGCACAGGCCGATCGCACCCGTTACGCCGACCACGGAGCGGATCTGCCGCCGCACCCGCGCGGTCTGTCCGCGCTCGACTGCGGCGGTGAGCGACGGCAGCAGGAATGCCTGCACGGGTGAGAACAGGAACAGCGGGATCCTGGCGAGCACGAACAGCGAGACGAAGCTCGCCGCCGTACCGGGATCGTCAGTGAGCCGTGAGGTCAGCACCACCGGCGCGATGTTTGCCAGTAGCAGGGTCAGCGCCGAGGAGGCCGCGAGAAACCCGACGCCACGAGCCATCCGCGGCAGCCCCAGCGGCGGTCCCGGCGCGCCGGGACGAACTCCGCCGACCGTCGCCGCGACGGCCAGTACCGTTCCGAGCGCGAACGCGAACCCGAAGGCCGCCGTACCAGCTCCGGTACCAGCGATACCTACCCAGACCAGCACCACCGACGGGATCAGCCGGGCCAACCCCTCGGCCGCGAGGCTGGCCCCGTACCAGCCGTACCGTTGCTGCCCGCTGAACAGACCCCGGATAACGTGCACCGCCGCGGACCCGGCGACGGCGACGACTACCGCGACCAGCAGCGACCACGCCCCACCGAACACGCGGTGCACCAGCACCGGGGATAGCGCGAGCAGCAAGGCGAGTACCGCGGCCGCGAGCACCGCGCTGATCACCGTGGCGGACCGCAGCACTGGCAGAGTTGGGCGGTCGGTGGAAAGCCGGCTGCTGACCTCCCGGCTGGTCTCCTGCTCGACAGCCACGAAGACGCCAGGTCCCACCACCGCGGTGAGCAGGTACAACGACGCCACCGCCGCGTACTCGCGAGGCGCCAGCGCGTGACCGGCCAGGCCGAGGAAGGCATACGCGGAGATACCGAGCAGGCCTAGTCCAGCGCCGACCGGTGCGACATCGGAGAGCCGCCCGCGCAGCTGAGCCAGCGCGGAGCTGCTGTTCGGACCCAGCGCGGAGCTGCCGTCTGGGCCCGATCGCAGCACGCCGCAACGGTACGCCGATCCAACATCGAGGACGCGCGCGGCCAGTACGTCCCGCAGCCTGACCCGGATCGGCGAGGAGTGATCAGCTAATGTCCCGCGGCGTGCCCGACGGATTGCTCCTGCTGGTGGCGTTGCTGGTCTGCTACCTGCCGGGGCTGGCGTTGATGGCGGCGTTGGGCGTGCGATCCGGCGTGCTGGCGATGGGTCTTGCGCCTGCGGTGTCAGTGGGCGTGGCGGTGGTAACGGGCGTCGGGACTGCGATCCTCGGGGTGGCCTTCGGTGCCACCCCGCTGGGGGTGGTCACAGCCGTGATGCTTGCGGTTGCCGCCGCGCTGGAGGTGCGACGGCGCGGCAACCGGCGACGCCAAAGGCGCCAAAGGCACCGCCAGGGCCCGGTCACCGGATGGGTGGTGCAGGCGGTCGGTGCTGTGCTGGTGGCCGCCGGCGCCGCCACCGGCGTCGGCACCTGGCTGCGGGGGATGGGTCCGTTGTCGACCATCCCCCAGGAGCACGACATGATTGTCCATGCCGTGCTGTCGGCATACATCCAACGCACCGGTCATGCGGCCCCGTGGCAGCTGATGCCAGCCGATGTCCTGACCGGCGCGCCGGTAGTTTTCTACCCGTCGGGGCTGCATCTGCTGGTGGCGGTGACTGGCGGTCTCACCGGTGCCACGGTGCCGGCGCTCAATGCCGTGACCGTCGTCGTGCTGGCGGTGTGCCTGTCGTTGTCGGCGGCGACCCTGACCGTGGTCGCGGCCCGCCAGCTACGGCTAGCCCGGCCGACGGCGATGCTCGCGGCGGGCGTCGGGGCGTTGGTGGCCTCGGGGCTGTACCGGCCGACCTTCCAGCTGATGCACGACGGTGGCCTGCTCACCGGCGCCGCCGCCCTGGCACTGACGCCGGGCGTGGTCGCCGGGGTGCTGATGTTGCCTCGCCTGCCGCGCACCTCGGCGGTGGCGGTCGGGGTGGCGTGCGCCGGTGTGGTGGCTGTGCATCCCAGCGCAGCGGTCTCGGTGGGAGTGACGGTCATCGCATGGTGGGTGGGGCAGGCGCTGACCAGCCAGGGGCGCCAGCAGCTGCGTGGGCACCGCCATCTGGTCGGGTTATTGATCACAGCCGGGACAGCGGTGGCGCTCGGTTGGGGAACGCTTGCCCAGGCGACGGCGGCCGGTGGGCGGACCAACGGGTGGCCGCCGGACATCTCGCCTACCCCGTTCGGCGATGCGGTGGGCAGCACGCTGGCGCTGTCCTACGGCGGGCATCTCGACCCGCAGCGGTCTCTGGGCCAGCTGATCGCGGCCATCCTCGTCGCGCTTGGAGTGGTCGCGGTGGTCGCGCTGCGCCGCGGGTTCGGCCCGGTGACCGCCTGGGCGGCGTGGAGCCTGGTGACGATCGGTGCGTTCCTCAACCCCGGCTCGGGGCCGGCTTCCCTGATCACGGGTTTCTTCTACAACGCGCAGCTGCGGGTGTGGTCGCACGTGTCGCTGCTGGCACCGGTACTCGCGGCACTCGGCGTGGTGCTCACTGCCAGCCGGTGCGCCGTGTGGTTACGCCGGCACTGTCCCGTCCCGGTTTCGGCCCTGGCCCCGGTCCTCCCGGTGGCGGCCCTGCTGGTGGTGTTGGCCTGGCTGGGATATCTGGTGGGACCGGCCTGGCGCTATGCCCACACCAACGTAACAGCGGTGGCTTCGCGCTATCTGACCCCCGACTTCGTCCGGGTCAACGCCGATGACCAGCGCGCCATCAGCTGGCTAGCCGGACACGTCCGTACTGGTCAGCGGGTTCTGAACTCGCCTAATGACGGTTCCACCTACCTGTATGTCGAGCGCGGCGTCCCGGTGCTGAACGTGAACACCCTGGGTGTGCAAGGCGTCCCCTACACATACCGGCTCCTGGAGTCGTTCCGCTCGTACCCGACCGACAGCCAGCTGCGCGCCGTCCTGCTGCGGTACAACGTGGCCTGGGTGTACGTCGACTCCAGGGCGCCTACGATCGGTTCCGCTGGGTCGCCTGAGGGCTGGGCGGGGACCGCGGGTTTCAGCCTCGCTCCGGGTCTTGCCGATCTGGCCGGACTGCCCGGGCTGGTTCCGGTGTTCACCAGCGGCTCGGTCACCGTTTACTCGCTCGACCTAGGCCTGCTGCGGACGCTATCGCCGCGCACGGTGCGCGTGCGGTAGTGGCGACACCAGGCCTGCCGCCACCCACGCCGCTGCCCGGAGGGCTCGCTCGCACCTTGGATTGGGTCCGCTCAGTGGGCGTGCGTATCGTCCCGGCGAATGAGTAGTTCTGGGGAGGGCACCGTGAGCACCATCGACATCATGCTGCCCTACTACGGGCCGGTGGACCTGATGCAGGCGGCTGTGCGCAGCATCCTGGTGCAGCAGGATCCGGACTGGCGGCTGACTGTGGTCGATGACTGCTACCCCGAGCCCGGCATTGCGGACTGGTTCACCTCGCTGGGAGACGAGCGCATCCGCTACCTGCGCAACGAGCAGAATCTGGGTGCCAACCGCAACTTCCAGCGCTGTGTGGACCTCGCCGAGCATGACGTGCTGGTGATCATCGGTTGCGATGACCTGATGCTCCCGAACTACCTCAGCACTGTCCGCGCAGCGTTCGCGGAGTCCCCCGACGTCACCATCGTCCAGCCCGGGGTACAGGTCATCGACGAGCGCGGGACCCCTGCTCGGGGGCTGGTCGACTCGGCAAAGCGGCTGGTGTACGCGCCGCGCGTGAAGGTGCGCACCGAGCTGGGCGGTGAGCAGCTCGCGGCGAGCCTGCTGCGGGGCAACTGGCTCTACTTCCCGTCCATCGCCTGGCGTCGCGCGGCAGTCTGTGAGGTGGGATTCCGCGACGGTCTGCACGTGGTGCAGGATCTCGCGCTGGTGCTTGACTTGGTCGAGCGCGGTGCGCAGCTGATGGTCGACCCCGTGGTGTGTTTTTCTTACCGGCGGCACCGGGCGAGCTACTCGTCATGGCGGGCGCTGGACGGCAGCAGGTTCGTCGAGGAGCGCTTGTTTTTCCTCGATGCGGCGGCCCGGATGGAGTCCCGCGGCTGGCACCGGGCGGCCCGGATCGCGCGCCGGCACACCTCGTCGCGGCTCAACGCGCTGACGCTGATGCCAGCGGCGGTGCGCAAGCGACACCGCAGCGGGATGCGGGTGTTGGCCCGGCACGCGTTCGGCTCGGCGCTGCCTCGCTGAGCGGCTCAGCTCACTTTCCTGAGGCACAGAGCCTCCGACCGGTAAGTACTTCGCCACGCACCGATCGCATTCACGCAGCTGCGCTCCCACACTAGTTCGAATTCTGCTGGTTTCGGTGATGCCGGGACGTGGTGGGTGTAGTTCAGCTTGAGTAGCTGGCGCATCAGGGCCCCGGACTGTTTCGCGCGAGCGGCCATATCCAACTCAGTGCGTCCCCTGTCGGATATGAAGTCGACTATCTCGCAGTGGCAAAAATAGGCCAATACACCGACCTCGCTGGGGCTCACCACCGTCGCACCGGGCTTCATCGTGGAAATGTCCTCGGCTACTCGCTGGTACTCGGCGCGGGTGGCCCAGTTGGTGTGAAAGGGCGGCGCCTCCCACGGTACGCCGCGCGCAACGTCGTAACCGACTGCGGCAAGCACCACCAGGGACAGCGACCCAAGCGCGGCGATACCGCGAGGGCTGGTAGCCCGATCGGACTGAGCAACGAACAGAGCTGTCACCACCGAGCACAGGATAAGACCAGCGAGAACGGGTCCGTAATACCAATGGGACGGCGGAGTCCCCAGTAAGGAGAAAACCGCCGCATGGGCAATCCCGCCGAGCCCGAACGCGAGTGCGGCCTGAGCTGCACCGGTAGTCAACACGCCTCGTCGCGCAACGACGAGCGCTGCCCAGCTGGCCAGCGCCACCAGGCCACATCCAGCGGCCAGCACAGTAAGAGCTGCCGCCAGCGGCAGATTCGTCAAATACCACAGCGGCCCGCTGGCGAAATGATAGCCCACCCATCCGTTGCCGTGGATCTTCAGAAGAAATGTGTCCGGCAGCGCGGAGCCCAACACGAACCAGCTGAAGACATACCAGGGCGTTGCGACCGCCACCGCGACCAGGCCGCTGCGCAGCGCCCAGTGCCGCGCCGCAGCCACGGTGAGCACGACGACGACATCGACCACGGCGAGGTCGGGCCTACCTAAGACCAGCAGCCCAGCGACAACCCCGGTAACAAGCCAGCGCCCGGCTAGGGCATAGCGCACCAGGCCGATGAACAATGCGACGCAAAGGTAGGTCTCCAGGCCAATCGTGGAAGCAAGCAGCGGGCTGGACAGCAGCATCGCCACCGCGATCGTCGGCAGCAGCCACCGCGACAGCCCAGTCGTCTCCGCGATGCGCCGCAACCACACCGCCGAGGCTGCCGTCGTGGCCATCAACAGCAGTCCCACCGCCAACACCGGCCCGCGCACCACCGCCGTAATCGCCGCCAGCAGGACCACAGTCAGCGGCGATGTGGCGGTGTTCGCCGTCAGCGAGGGCACGACCCCCCAATGCCCGTGGAATGCAAGGTTGCGCGCGTAGTCCACCGTGATGTAGCCGTCGTCGCTAATTGCGCGGCGAGCGATCAGGAACAGCAGGAACCCAGCCAGGGCACCGGCAATGCCACAGATAGCCACCGCCTGTACCTCGGGGGGTGCCACCAGACTGCGCCGAACCGATACCACATTCTCAGCCGCGGCCATCGCGGCATGGTGTCAGACGACATACCACACATCGAAGTCAGTCCCTGGACCGTGGTTACTGGCGCGGCTCGATGTTCAGCGGCTCGGTGTTCAGCGACTCCGTGAGCAGTCCCCGGTCGCGGTTGGTCAGCTCGGCGTCTCGCAATGCCACGGTACGAGCCAGGTCGGTCAGGTGGTTGCTGATCTCGCGCTGGCGAAGGTAGGTGTTCAGCATGCCGAACACGAAGGCGACAACCAACAGGTACAGCACCAGGTCGGTACCGCGCCCGACGCCGATCTGCTGGGCGACCCACGTCGTATCGTTCGGCCGCAGCACCGCGTAGATGTTCGCCACGATGAACGCGAAGAACGCGATCCGCTTGCTCGCCCGGATGTGGACGTTGTGCGCCAAGCGTACGAAATAAACCAAAGCACCGAGTGCCGCGAGGACGAGAATAACCTGCACGATCATGGCACGCTCACCTCTGGTCGCGCACGGCCAGGTCAAACAGGATGTTGATCCCGTTGATCAGCGACTGGCCCTTGCTTGTTGAGTATTCGGTGTAGCGGATCGTCACCGGCAGCTCCCGCACCGTCCACGACGACCGCGCCAGCAGCGAGACGAGCTCCGATGCGTGGGCCATGCCGTTCATCCTGATGCGCAGCTGCGCCGCGACCGCCCGGTTGAAGACCCGCAGCCCGTTGTGCGCATCGGTGAGGTGCATCTTGCGCGCTACCGGACTCAGCGTCACCACCAGGCCCAGAGCGATGCGCTTGGCCAGCGGCACCCGGTGTCGCTGGCCATCGTCCTGATCGAGGAAACGGGAGCCCAGGACGACGTCGGCGAAACCGCTGCGGGCCGCGTCGACCATGCGGTCAGCATCGGCGACCCGATGCTGACCGTCCGCGTCGAAGGTCACGAAGAACCGACCGCCCGGACGGGCCAGCGCGTAACACAATCCGGTCTGCAAAGCCGCACCCTGTCCCAGGTTGATCGGGTGCCGAACCAGGTGCGCCGCGGTCGTGGCGATCTGCGCCGCGGATCCATCGGTGCTGCCGTCATCCACGCACACAATGTTGCGGAACGCCGCCTGTAGGTCGGCGACCACTTGCGCGATCACGGTGACCTCGTTGTACACGGGGATGATCACCCACGTGTCGTCATTGGCCATCTGCGACTCCTGATCGCCGGGCGAGGCGCCGTGGCGCAGGGTAACAGTGTCGGTGCGGCCGCCCAGCCCGACGGGCGTCCAAACCTTGCGGGTGGGGTTACTGTCTCGCCGTGCCCGCTCGGCGGCTACCCTCGACGCCCGTGAGGCTGATGCTCGTGAATGGGCCACAACCCGATCTGATCGTGGTCGGTTCCGGATTTTTCGGTCTGACTGTAGCTGAGCGGGTGGCCAGCCAGCTGGATCGGCGGGTTCTGGTGCTGGACCGCCGGCACCACATCGGCGGCAATGCCTACTCCGAGGCCGAGCCCGAGACCGGTATCGAGGTGCACCGCTACGGCGCGCACCTGTTCCACACCTCGAACAAACGAGTGTGGGACTACGTCAACCAGTTCACCGATTTCACCGGCTACCAGCATCGGGTGTTCACCAGCTACCAGGGTCGGGTGTACCCGATGCCGGTGAACCTGGGCACGATCTGCGAGTATTTCGGCAAGCACCTGACCCCGGATCAGGCCAGAGCGTTGGTCATTGAGCAGGCCGCAGAGATCCAGGGGAAGGACGCTACCAATCTGGAGGAAAAGGCGATCTCGCTGATCGGCCGGCCGCTTTATGAAGCGTTCGTGCGGGGTTACACCGCCAAGCAGTGGCAGACCGATCCCACCGAGTTGCCACCGGGCATCATCTCCCGGCTTCCGGTGCGCTACACGTTCAACAACCGGTACTTCAACGACACCTACGAGGGCCTGCCCGTCGACGGATACACCGCGTGGCTGCACCGGATGTCGCAGCACCCGAATATCGATGTCCGCCTGAACACCGACTGGTTCGACGTACAGGCCGACCTGCCGCAGGTGCCTGTCGTCTACACCGGACCACTGGACCGCTATTTCGACCACGCCGAGGGTGAGCTGGGCTGGCGCACCCTGGACTTCGAACAAGAAGTGCTCGAAACCGGTGATTTCCAGGGCACGCCGGTGATGAACTACGCCGACTCCGACGTGCCCTACACCCGGATCCACGAGTTCCGGCACTTCCATCCCGAGCGGGATTACCGCACCGACAAGACGGTGATCTTCCGCGAGTACTCTCGATTCGCGCAGCGCGGTGACGAACCCTATTACCCCATCAACACCGCCGAGGACCGGGCGAAGCTGGAACGCTACCGCGAGCTGGCCCGCAAGGAAACCGCCAACCGCAATGTGCTTTTCGGCGGGCGGCTCGGTACATACAAATACCTGGACATGCACATGGCGATCGGCTCCGCGCTGTCGATGTACGATAACAAGATCGCTCCGTATTTCACCGAAAGCCAGTCGCTGGACGATTCGTCGGCGGCCCAGCAAGACGGTTGGTGACCTGCGGATACACCATGGAGGGGTAGCCGGCCGGCTCGGGGCCGCTGCCGGGGACTACCCTCTGGCGACGCCAACGCCGAGCCCGCTATCTCGCCAAGGACTGGGGAGTTCATGCCGAGCAGCACTGCTTGCAGCCCGGACGCAGTGAGCGCCAGCGCGCCCGTCGAGCCGTTCTCGACGCTGCTACAGCGCGTGATCCTGCCCCGTCGGGCGGACCCGATGGCCGTCCGCGCGCTGTACGTCGACGAGCAGTCGGCCACCGCCCGGCGGGTGTGGCCACCGGCTGGGACCACCGGCGTGCACGATCGGCGTGACGTCGACATCGAGGTCACCCTGGCCAACCCCAACGCTCGACGGGTGCGCGCGCTGTCGCGGACCAGCGTGGCAGTGCCCGAGCAGACCGAGGTGTCCTTCGCGGCGTACTTCAACGCCTTCCCGGCCAGCTACTGGCGGCGCTGGACCGCGCTGCGCACCGTGCGGCTGCGCTTGGACGTCGAGGGCGCCGGTCGGGTGGACGTCTACCGGTCCAAGGCGGACTCCACCCAGATCCACACTCATGGCGAGCTGGTCGAGGGGCGCCGGCAGCTGGACATCGAGCTGGATCTGACACCGTTCGAGGACGGCGGCTGGTACTGGTTCGACCTGTCCACCGAGGACTCGGAGCTGGTCGTGCACTCCGGTGGTTGGCACGCGCCGGTCGAGGCGCCGGGACGCGCCGCGGTGACCATCGGCATGCCGACCTTCAACCGCCCCACCGACTGCGTGGCGACCCTGCGTGCGATCGGCTCCGACGAGCTGGTGCGCTCGATCGTCACCGCGGTGGTGATTCCCGACCAGGGTGTGAACAAGGTCCGTGACCAGGACGGTTTCGCGCAGGCGCAAGCTGTGCTGGGCGACCGGCTGCAGATCATCGATCAGCCCAACATCGGTGGCTCCGGTGGTTACGCACGGGTAATGTATGAGGCGCTGGAGAGCACTGACTGCGAGCAGATCCTCTACATGGACGACGACATCGTCTTAGAGCCCGACTCGATCCTGCGCGCGGTGGCGTTCTCCCGGTTCGCGCGCCGGCCGATGCTGGTCGGTGGCCAGATGCTGCAGGCTCAGGCCCGGTCCCGGCTGCACGCCTGGGGCGAGATCGTCGACCGGCAACGGATGCGGTGGAACAAGGCGCCGGGCACTGAGTACGACCACGACTTCGCCCAGCAGTCGCTGCGCCAAACGTCCTGGATGCACCGCCGCACCGACGTCGACTACAACGCCTGGTGGATGTGCCTGATCCCGCGCACCGTCGCCGAGGACATCGGGCTGCCGCTGCCGCTGTTCATCAAGTGGGACGATGTCGAGTACGGCCTGCGGGCCCGCGACGCCGGTTATCCCACCGCGACGGTCCCCGGCGTGGCGATCTGGCACATGTCGTTTGCCGACAAGGACGATGCCACCGACTGGCAGGCTTACTTCCACCTGCGCAACCGCCTGGTCGGCGCCGCGCTGCACGGCACCGACGAGCGGCCTACGGCGATGCTCGCCGACAGCCTCAAACACGCTCTGAAGCATGCCCTGGCGATGGAGTACTCGACGCTGGCGCTGCAGGAGATGGCGATCCGGGACTTCATGGCTGGCCCGGAGGCGCTGTTCGACAAGCTGCCCACGGCGCTGGGTGAGGTCCGGGCCCGCTGCGCGGAGTTCACCGACGGCCAGGTGATGGACTCCCAAGAGCTGCCGCTTCCGGCCGCTGGGGCGGTCGCGGTGCAGCGGATGCTCAGACCGCCCACCAACCCGGTCACCATCGGGGCGATCCTGCTCAAACGCCTGGCGCATCAACTGCGCCCGGTCGATCCCCAGGCCCAGCACCGCCCGCAGCTGTCGCTGGCCCGGGCCGACGCCCGGTGGTTCGTGCTGTCTGGGCTGGACGGGGTGACGGTGTCCACGGCGGACGGCCGCGGCGTCACCTACCGCAAGCGTGACCCCCGGGTGTTCCGCTCGATGCTCGCCCGCTCGGTGGCGCTGCACCGGGAACTCGCCCGGGACTTCCCCCAGCTGCGCAAGCGCTACCGCGATGCCGCAGCGGGGCTCACTGACCGGACCGGCTGGAAACGGGTATTCGACGCGTGATGCTGCAACGACGATCCACCACAGACCATCAGGAGATCGCACTGCTGTCAGCGGTGCAGCGCAGGATCGGGATACCTCCGGTCGTGACCGCTGCCCGCGGGCTGTCGTACTTCGGCGAACACGCCCTGGGCTGGTTGGCGCTGGGCGTGCTGGGCGCGCTGATCGACCGGCGGCGCCGGCGGGACTGGCTGGTCTCCGCAGCGACGGTGGCCGCAGCGCACGGCACGTCGATCGCGGTCAAGCGGGTGGTACGCCGGCAACGTCCGGTTGATCCGTCCGTTGAAGTGCTGGCCGGCACGCCGAGTCAGCTGTCCTTCCCGTCCTCGCACGCGGCGTCGACCACCGCGGCAGCGGTGCTCTACGGCGGCCTGCTGCGCCGCCGGCTGACCCCGGTGATGGTGGCACCGATGCTGATCAGCAGGCTGGTGCTCGGCGTGCACTACCCGAGCGACGTGCTGGTCGGCTCCGCGCTGGGCGCGGCCATCGGTGCCGGGATGCGACGGCGGCTACTTTCGAGAGGACGTCGATGACCACCACCGCGCCGCGGATTTCCACCAGGGCAGACAATGCGCTGCTCGGTCTGGTCCGCACCATGCGGCCCCGGCAGTGGGTGAAGAACGTCCTGGTGCTGGCCGCGCCGTTCGCCGGCGGCACCATCTTCCACCAGTCCGTGCTCGTCGCCGTTGGGATCGCCTTCGTCGCGTTCTCCCTCGCCGCGTCTGGGGTGTACCTGGTCAACGACGTCCAGGACGTCGGGGCCGACCGCGCACACCCGACCAAGCGCAACCGGCCGATCGCCGCTGGGGTGGTGCCACCGCGGCTGGCACTGGGTGTCGCAGCCGCACTGTTCCTGGCCGCCGTCGCGGTGTCTTTCCTGGCCTCGACCGACCTGGTCGTGGTCACCGTGATCTACATCGCGGTGCAGCTGTCCTACTGTTTGTGGCTCAAGCACCAGCCGGTGGTCGACATCTCCATCGTCGCTTCGGGCTTTCTGCTGCGCGCGATCGCGGGCGGTGCGGCCGCGGGGATCGCGCTGTCCCAGTGGTTCCTGCTCACCACCGCGTTCGGCTCCCTGTTCATGGTGGCCGGCAAGCGCTACGCCGAGATCCGGCTCGCGGAGCGC
>JAICHZ010000060.1 GCA_025924655.1 Pseudonocardiaceae bacterium
AGTGCGCGTCATACGTCGCCGGCAGCCGGCGCTCGTGAGCGATCTTCAGTGCCCTGGAATGCAGCCGCGCATCCCCATGCAGCTCAATGGGTAGGTTCATGACGCGCCACAGCCCGTCCTGAGCCGTCTCCGCAGTGATCACTCCACTTCGCTGCTGTTGATGCAGAGCGTTTGCGACTTCGTAGTGCAGCAGGCTCGGCGCAATAAGATCGCCGCCCGCCTCAACTAGTCGAGCCCACACCGGCAGAGCTGCGGAATCCGCATCAAGCACTCGGATGATCAGACTCACGTCCACGCAGTTGGCCGTAGAGCTGCTCGTCCCGCTCTTCGCGTCCGGCACGGATGGCCTCCACCACGTCGAAATCTTTCAGCCGCTCGATCGCGCCTTCGGTGCGTAATCGCTCGTGGTACTCCGCCAGCATCGCGTTGGCCCGGGCCCACTTGTTAGCGCGTCCGGCGCACGCCGCTTCCCAGTCCTCTACAGACACCACCACGGCGACTTCCTTACCGGCCCGTTCCACGAGGACGACATCGTGGGAGGTCGTCACCCGTCGAGCAGCTCACCGAAGCGCACGCGGGCTTCGGTCGCGCTGACCCTGCGTTCCGTTCCCAGACATCGGAAACCACCACGGCTGTTACCGAGGTTGGCGATCCCAGAAACCTTTGACATAGAGGGTTCGCCGGTCGACGGCTCGTTCGTTGAGCAGGTGCGCTCGGATTCGTCGCACTGTCGGGGTGTGGCCGGCGAGCCAGATCCGTCCCTGCCCGGGCGGCAGCGCAACGGCGTGCAGCGCGTCATCCAGCAGTGTGGTGGTTCCCGGCGCACGGCCGTCGCGGTGTAGCCAGTACACCGCCGGCCGGACCCCTCCGGGTATCGGCTGCTCCTCGCCGATGTCGGCGACTTCGACGTAGACCAGCGCGCAGGCGTTCGCCGGCAGCATCGCCACATAGGCTTGGATCGCCGGTAAGGCGGTCTCGTCCCCCGCAAAGAGGTGCCAGTCAGCCTGCGGATCGGGCCGGTAGCGGCCGCTCGGGCCGACGAACTCTAAAGTCTCGCCGGGGCGCACCCGCCGCGCCCAATCGGCCGCAGGTCCCTCACCGTGCAGCACGAAATCCATGTCCAGGCTTGGCCGCGCGCTGTCGTCGTCAAGCGCGTAGTCGCGCACGGTGTAGTCCCGGGATACCGGCAGCTCGCCGACCAGGTCTGGAACATAAATCTTGAGCGTCTGCCCGGGAACGGCGGCTAACCCGGCCAGGCTGTCGTCGACGAGCCGGACCCGCGTCATCCGAGGAGTCAGCCGCGTCACCGCCGCCACCGTCGCGACGGTGCTGGCGACGCGTCCACGCACCGGGGCCTGGGGTCGCATCAGAATCTTCTCCTCGACGGCGTGGGAGTCATTCCGCCGCGAGTTTGGCCTCGGCCTCCTGGACCCGGACCTGCAGCGAGCGGTACTCCTCGTTGCCCGAAAGCCTGGCCTTCACTTTGAGGTCGAACAGCGCCGGGGATCGAAACGGCGACCCCCACTTGCGGTCCACCTCTGCGGTGGCCTCTTCCTTGATCACGGCCATCCGCTCGCGCAGCTGCTCCAACTCGGCCGCCGCGCCGCCCTGCGCCCGCGCATCCTGGCTCACGTCGCGATCCGCCCCTCGAACTCCGTGGCGCACCTTGCATGAAGGGGACCCCGCGCACCCGCCAGAGCGTGCTGACCCTTGCTGCCTTCCGACCCTGGGGGAGTTCGCAAGATGGACGCCGCGCGGGGTCCGCCGCCTAGTCTAGGGGGTATCGGCATCCAGAGCACGACACCCTCTCGACGGCCCCGTCATCGGCCCGTCCAAGCCGACCCTAGCTGCAGCTTTGGCTCCGTAGCGGTACGAGCGGTAGCCTCCGCAGCGGAGGATTCGCCTAGTGGCCTATGGCGCACGATTGGAAATCGTGTTGGGTGTTAAAACCCTCGCGGGTTCAAATCCCGCATCCTCCGCCAGCTAGCAGGATAATTCCGGTTCGATGTGATCATGAGATGACCGGCGTTCCTGCGGCTCGGCGATGCCATCGTCGCATGCATCGAGACCTTGAAGACGGATTCGGAGAACTGAGATGACCACCGCTGACCGCCTTGCGTGGCGGATCTCCAGCCGCAGCAGTAACGGCGAGAACTGTGTCGAGGTGGCCCCGGCGGCAGACGGCGTGGTGATCCGACACAGCAAGCACCCCTCCGACGGCACGATCACCTTCCCCGGCTCCGCATGGAGGGCGTTCGTCCACGACGCTCGCGACGGTGTAGCGGACACGAACGACGTAGCCACCATCACCAAGATCGGCACCGACACCCTCGTGAAGTCACTCCACAGCACAGTCGCACTGCGCTTCAACGCCGTGGAGTGGTCCGCCTTCCTCGCCGGAGCCGCCGACGGCGAATTCGACTTCACCAGCCAACTCGCGTCAGCACAGAGTTCCGCCGCATTGGTCGAACCCACCAGCCAGTTCTTCGCTACGGCCGATATTCCCTACCGGGCCACCGTCAACACCGTCAGTGACGGCGACCTCTGGGCGAGCTGCTGGGCTAACGATGGCGCGCTCTACTCGGCAAACGGGGATGGCCGCGGCTTCTCAGCGAATCCGAAGGACTTCGCCGACATCGTGGTGAACAAGATCACCGGTACGCCACCGACTGGCATCAGCGGTGTCCGGCTCAGTGGTGGGGCCCAGGTGGGAAAGATCTGGACCGCCGGCAACTACAACCGCAAGCCCACTGGAATGGTCGCCGTGGACGGCAATGGCGACGGCCGTGACGAGCTGTACCTGGCCATACAGGACCAATGCACCGGACCGGGTGCTCTCGCTTTCAACGACGCCCCGGCCGCGAGTGTGTCGGTCTCCACCGACTACGGCAGGACGTGGCGGACCACCACTGCGCCGATGTTCACCAACCACGTCTTCACCACGATCTTCTTCCTGGACTTCGGCCAGAGCAACCGCAACGCCTCGGTGCTCGGCCCGGGCGGCGCTAACTACGTCTACGCCTACGGGCTGGATAACAACTGGCGCGACTCGTTCAGCAACACCGTTGCTGATCCACTGGACCTCTATCTGGCCCGAGTACCGAAAGCCTCCATTCAGAACCGGGCGAGCTGGCAGTTCTTCACCGGCACAGACGGCTCCGGTGCCCCCACCTGGAGCAGCGACATCGGCCGCAGGGTCGCGGTGCTGCATGACGAACGTCGGGAATACCCGGGCACGGTAACCTCCGACGGCTGTTCGGTCCTTTCGCAGGGCGGTGTCGTCTACAACGCCCCGCTGCGCCGCTACCTCTACACGTCCTGGACCGAGTACACCCACGAGTTCTACGAGGCACCGAACCCGTGGGGGCCGTGGAAGCTGTTCCTGCACAAGGACTTCGGGCCATATCCATGGTGGGGCGATGGCTCGACCATTGGACCGAAGAACGGCGGGTACGCCACCACCCTGCCGTCGAAGTTCATCAGCGCCGACGGCCGGCGGATGTGGATGCAGTGCAACTGGTTCGTCGGAGTCGGCGCAGGAAGCAACAACTACAAGTTCTCGCTGCGTCCGCTGACCGTCAGCCCCTATCAAGCGGGCACCCCGAGCAACCCGGCAAACCCACTGGTGAACCTGGCACGAGCCGGGGACGCGGTACCGATCGACAAGACCTCCCACTACGGCAAGCTGGCCTATCTCAACGACGGCAATCCGTCGACCAGTGAGGACAGCTGGGATGGCTCACCCAAGGATGCCGACCGCTGGGGCATCACGTGGTCAAAGCCGTACAACCTCGACCGGGTCGTCTACACGACCGGAGCGATGTTCCCTGACGGAGGCTGGTTCGCCAGCGGGTTGGCCGTCCAGGTCAGGAACAACTTCGTCTGGACACCCGTCACCGGCCTCGCGATCAACCCCGCCTACCCCTACGACGCCAACGCGGGGCCGTCCCGACGGTTCACGCTGACCTTCGCCAACACCTCGGGCGATGGCGTCCGCATCGTCGGCACCCCGGGCGGCAATGCGCACTTCACCTCGATCGGCGAGCTCGAAGTCTACTTCGACGGTTGAGCGCGGTTCATGTCAACCGGGCGCCACACCGCGAACGTCAAACGGCGATGCCGGGCCGATAGGCCAGATGCGTGATCGAGTCCAGAGGGGACACGGCGCGAGAAGCCGCGGTAAGAAACGAAGTTCAACAGTACGATCCCGGCGACGATATATTTGATATTTGCAATCCCGGTAGCCAGCCATGGCTTTGCCCACCTCCGAGACCTCATCGGCTCTAGTACCAGGGTCGCGACCGATGAGTGCATCGGCAGGCGCGGTACCGCCGATGTAGTGTGAACGGGCGCCCAATGGAGTTCGCCGTGGCCTGAGAGGCGCTACGGTATGCGCTCGAACTATGCCGTCGCAGGATTGCCTGTTCGGCCTCACGCGGTATCCCAACACCAGATCTTTGCGTTGCTTTTGGTTGGCCCACTGTCACGCCGAGGTGCGGAGGCTGACGGGGCCAGGAGGCCGAGCGGCCAGGAGCTCACGAGACGGCTCAGGCGTTCTTGCATTGGTACGCGACGTCCAAAGCGAGTGTACATGCCGGTGCATTCGCTCTTGCATCGGCATGCGCGGTCTGGGACTGTGCTAAGAGTAAACGTGTCGATGAGCCGCCCCGAGTAGGGAGGTTGCATCGTGGGTTGCCACTCACTAGCACGACTCAGACCACGCAGAACAAGCAGGGGTGTCCCGGCCGGACGACGGAATGGGCTTGCCGCAACGCGGGCGAGTCGGAGGGTGGTCGGGTCCGTGAGGTCGCCCTTCGTTATTGGGTCTGCGCTGCGGCAGGGACGCGCGCCTACCGTCCGAGCTGGAACAGCTGCCGCTGGAGGTGGTCGCTGATGGGTTCACCCTGTATTGCTGCGGACCTAGAGCCGCGCCGTTTGCTCTGGTCGCGGCCTACCAGTGGGAGGACTACGTCGATCTAGTCACCATCCGATGCTGGTCACTACCAGACCGGGCTGGTATGCGAGCCACCCGCCTCGCTGCTGTGATGGCAGCGATTAGGTATCGATTCGATTATGGCTAACGCCGGGTGCGTCGATAAGGGGTGATCACGCCGTGGATACCCGATCAGTAGCAGATTCCGTTTCGGGAGCGTGTCGAGGCGAGAGGTCGATCCGAGATCGTAGCGGCCGCCAGGTTCTCAGTTTCGATACCAGGGCCCTCTACCAGGCCACCGCATCCGTCGAGAAGTGCTGAGGTGATCCGATGCCAGTGACCGCCGCTGATGTTCATAACGTCACGTTCAGCAAGCCGTCGATTGGCAAGCGGGGCTACCACGAGGACGAGGTGGATGCCTTCCTCGACGTCGTGGGCGCCGAGCTGGCTCGGTTGAGTACGGAGAACAATGATCTCCGTAACCGGGTTGCGCAGCTTGAGCAGCGGCAGCGCGCTGCACCGGTTGGCACCGGGGGTAATCTTCGCCCGCTGCAGCCACCTGGGCTGGTGATAACCCCGATACCGCCGCCGAGGACCGAACAGACCTCGCCAGGCGGTGATCACCACGTCCCTGCCGCCAAGGTGCTGGGCTTGGCCCAGGAGATAGCTGACCGCTTGACCCGCGAGGCCAAAACCGAAGCGGACGCGATGCTGAGCAACGCCCGAGCCGCCTCCGAGCAGCTGCTCTGCGAAGCCACGGCGAAGGCCGACGGCATGGTCGCCGAGGCCAGAACCCGGGCCGAAACCATGATCACTGACGCCCGTAGCAAAGCCGACATCCTGGAGCGGCAATCCCGGGAGAAGGCCGCGTCGCTGGAGCGCGAGGCGGCACGCAAGCACACCGAGATCGTCGGTGCGATCAGCCAGGAAAAGAGCATCCTGGAGAAGAAGATCGACGATCTGCGCACATTCGAGGACGAGTACCGCACCCGCCTGGCGAACTACTTGGACTCGCAGCTTCGAGAGCTAGACAGGCGCGGATCCGCCTCACCGCCAGAGCCGATGCACAGCCAGCAGGACTTCGGCGCTTCTGGGTTTGGCACGCGCGCCGAACCCGAGAGCCACCATGACCCGGAAATAGGCACGGCTGATGCTGGTGCGGCGAGATTGCCTGCCCGGAACGGGCCGACCGGTAGGGGGAGCAGCGACGAACCGGTTGCGAGCGGGACACGGTGGAAACCCGCCGTCGAGCCGAGAGTGACCGAGCCGTGGACACCGGCACAGCGTTCAGCTTCCAAAAAGGAGGAACTGGCCAGGAGCAGTACCTAGATGCATCCCCGGCAGCTACCAGCAAAGACGTGTCAATTTTTCGGCTAGGATGGTGGAGTGCCGATAACGGCGCACGCGACGAGCTCGCTTAGCTCGGTGGTGAAAGGCGGGCCGTAACGTGAATGAGGATGGTGCGCAGGAGCTGGTTCAGATGCGCGAGCGGATGGCTGTGATCAAGCAAGAGGCCGCCGTCGAAGTGGACCGCAAGTGGGTCTCACCATGGCGAACCCCGGACGTGTTCGACCTCAAGGTGAAGACGAGGTTGACGGCTAACGACGAGTACCGGTCGCTGCAGGCACGGGTCCGGACTGCCGAGGACAGTCTTGCCGCGGCTTCCAAGGCCGCTCCGGACGCCAGCACGGCGAGCTAGCCCCTTGCGGCCTCGGTTGCGCCCTTAGTGAAGGCCGACTGAGGTCGGCGTCACAGTGATGCTGGGATAAACGCTCTGGTGGCCGCACCTACCACGCGGGACGATGAGAGGACCTGCGTCGTCGGGAGGGCACTGATGAAGGTCGAGGAAATCCTCAAGTCCAAGGGCCGATCGGTAGAGATCATCGAGGTCGACGCGAGCATCGCCGAGGCGGTGGGTCGGCTGAACGGACCTCCTCAGATCGGTGCGCTGGTCGTTCGCGACGAAGACGAGCAGCGGCCGCTCGTGGGCACGCTGACTGAGCGTGACATCATCCGTGGTCTTGGTAAGTACGGCGCCAAGCTGCTGACCATGAAGGTCACCAATGTAATGTCGCGCAATGTTCCGGTGTGCTCTCCGGCGGACAGCACTACCCGGCTGATGCAACAGATGACGGCTTCTCGCTACCGTCACCTGCCGGTAGTCGACCGTGGTGAGCTGGTCGGCTTGGTCAGCATCGGTGACGTGGTCAAGGCGCGCATCGAGGAGATGGAACTGGAAACCGGGTTGCTGAGGGACCTTTACATCGCGCGCGGATGACGTCGCTGCCGGCCGGGAACGGACCCGCTACCGGGAGCCGACATAGGTGAACTCCAGGATCGCTCCGGGGTTGTCGAGCTTTTCGGTGGGGGGTCCGAACTTAGGTCCGGACAGTCCGGTGCTGTCCGTGGAGATATAGATGGTTCGATGATCCGGGCTCAGCGCGAGATCCCGGTAGCGGTTCGTGGTTTTGAAGAACTGAGTGATATCGCCCTGAACGGAGCCACCGTCTTGGGTGAGCCGCAAGCAGTACAGCGCCCCGTTCTTCAAACTCGTGACCAACAGGGAATTGCGCCAACCGTCGAATACCCCCTGATCGGCCGGTACATAGTCCATACTGGACGGGGCGATCGATGGCCAGCAGATGTATGACTGGTCACCGCAAGCCGGGTCATGGAAATTGTATCCGTTGGGCACCGTGTAGAGGGTCTTCAGGGGTTCCACATAGTCGGGGTCGCTCCAAGCGGTCTCCCGCTGCTGAGGGACAGACGGCGGAATCGCGAAGTTGTTGTAGTGTAGACTGGCGCACGGCGTGGTGGATGCGGACCAGTTGCCATACACGTAGGATTCGTCGTCCTTGAAGCCGGACACATAGGGCCAGCCGTAGTTCTTGCCGGCCTGGATCAGGTTGATCTCATCGTCGGCCTTGGGGCCGTGTTCCGCCGAGAACAGCCGGCCACCCGATCCGAAGACCAGACCTTGTGGGTTCCGGTGGCCATACGAGTAGATATGACTGCGCACGCCCTTGATCACCGGATTATCAGCCGGAATGCTGCCGTCGAGGTTCAGCCGTAGAATTTTTCCGACGTAGGTCGCCCAGTTCCGGTTAGCGACGTCTGCTGCGGTGGGCAGATCCTGCGCTCGGGTAGGGTTGCAGAAACGTTCGAACTGATTATTCCCCTGGTCTCCGATCGAATAGTAAAGCTTCTGGTCGGGGCCGACCAGAAGGCGGCCTGAGTTGTGGTCCGTGCTCGCCGACAGACCCGTTATCAGGTCGACCGGCCGGCTCAACGTGTGCACTGCTGGATCGTAGGTGTAATGGACTATCTTGGTGCGCCGATCGACTGCGGGGCTCGGATCGGCGTCGTACGTGTACGCAAGGTAGACGTCATTGCTGCCCTTTAGGAAATCAGGCCGGAACGCCATGCCGAGCAGGCCGTCCTGGCTCTCCGTGGAGTACACGTCAGCGATGGTGACCACGGTGCTCTTCGAGCCATCCGACGGGTTCACCCGAGTTACCCTCTTGCCCGTCTTCTCGGTAACCCATAGGAAGCCATCGGGGCCCCAGGTGATTTCCCACGGGTCTGCCAAACCGGTGGTCAGGACTCGAGAGGTGAACGGCTCACTCGAAGGCGTGGCGCTCGATGCCTTCTCTTGGGAGGCCGTGCACCCCGTCGCTGACAACACGAGCAGGATGGCCAGGGCTAGAAATCGCTTCATGCGTCGCTTCCCGGGCTCAGATCGGTGGTGTGGGGCTCGCCGGACACCCGCGTCGGTATCTCCAACGTGATCAGGAAGCCGGGTCCTCCCCGCGGGCGCCAGCGCGGGTACGCGCCGGGTCCACGTCACGCTCAGGATGGCGGCGAAGGTACTCGTTCTCGAGTTCGGTGGTGCGGCTGGTGTGCTCCGCCAGCGCGTCGGGGGAACCGTGCAGGAACGTGTCGTTCCGGGTCTCGTGGAGATGGTGCAACTCGCGAAGAAGGTCCGTCTCCGCCAGATCCTCGGGCCGCACACCTGACACGTCGTCCTCCTCGCCGCCGTTATCCGGTGACAGTAGCGCGCAGAGGCGTTGAATGAGGACGGTGAGTGTCCCGTTCCAGCCCTCGCTGTTCGGCTCCGGCGACCCGTCGGGTGACCCGTCGTTCAGTACGCTGCGCCGTTTCTGGCTCGACACCGAATCGTGGGTCGATCTCGCACCCGGCTGGTTGCGCGGTCCGGACACCCTGTTCACTCAGCTCGTCGAATCGGCACCGTGGCAGCAGCGGGAGCGCACGATGTACGACCAACGAGTCGCCGAGCCTCGCCTGACCTGCGGTTGGGCCGTGAGTGACGCACCACCGCCGCTGGACGATCTGGCGGATCTGCTCTCCGAGCGCTACCAGGTTCATTTCGACTCGATCGGAGTGAACTACTACCGGCACGGGAGAGACTCGGTGGCCTGGCACGGCGATCGGGTGCGTTTCGTCCTACAACGGCCGCGGGTGGCCATCGTCTCGCTGGGCGCACCCAGGCGCTTCGGGCTGCGACCGCGCGGTGGCGGGACCGGACGATGGTTCACCCTGCAGGGCGGTGATCTGCTCGTGATGGGCGGTCGCAGCCAGCACGACTGGGAGCACACCGTGCCCAAGACCACCCGCGGCGGCCCGCGCATCAGCGTCACCTACCGGCACACCTCAGAGGAGCCGTTCACAGCACCGCGGCGATGAGCGCGATGAGCGGTGGGCCGCCCGCGGCTAGCGCCCCACCGAGACCCTTTCCCCGCGCACGACCCAACTCCAACCGGTCGGCGACGAGGAGCACGACGCCGGACAGGAACATGCACAGACATACGTAGATGACCAGCGTCCGGCCGACCGCTTCGTTGCCGGCACTCCAGGCGATCACGCCGGCGACAGCGCCGGAGCCAAGAAACAGGTTGTAGAAGCCGACACCGAATGCCCAGAGTCGCACGGCTGGGACGTCGGCGGTGGGGATGAAGAAGATGCCTTGATGCACGCCGGGACGCTGAAATAGCAGCACTTCCCAGAAGAAGACGAGGATGTATATCGCCGCCCCCAGTAGGGCGAAGGTCCACACGACCAGAGTCATCGGACAGCCTCCAAGCCAGCCACGGTCACGTCGTGGCGACCCAGGACCTGCTGGACCTCCTGCGCAGCCTCCTCGATCGGACGGCCGTGCGGCACCGTCGCGTCGAAGTCGGCGTGAAATCTGCCCATGGCGCCGGTCAGGCTCAACACCAGAAACTTTGTCGTCGGGCTGAGCACTGTGAAGGTATGCAAGGCTTTGGCGGGATGGTGATCGACGACCCCGGTCCGAGGTCGAAGCCCTCGGCCTCGACTTCGACGATCATCCGGCCGTGGAGTACGTAGTAGGCCTTGGCCCAGCCGGTCCGGTGCAGCGGCGTTGCCGGCCCCCGCGGCGCGTCGACCTCGAAAAGCTCGTAGCGACCGTCGGTGTGTCCCGCGTCGATCTTCACGGTGAGGACCGCATCCGGGGCGGTGAGCTCGGCGCCTTCGCCGGCGGTGGTGTGCTGAACCAGGTGCGCCATGCCGACGACGCTAAGGCTGCCCGCTTGGTCGAGTCGATCCCAGAATCCTGGGAATGCTCGTCGGACGTTAACGGCGACATACTTCGACTGTGTGGGAAGAACGGGCTCACCGCGCCCGCCGAGACATCGCGGCGCTGGCCGCCGCGGGACTCAGCGTCAGCGAGTTGCACGCCGCGGTGATCCGCGTGATCGGCAACGAGGTCAGCGCGGAGCTGACCTGCTGGGCAGCCATCGACCCGGAAACGCTCGTGATCAGCACGATGGTCAGCGGGGAGACCCGGATACCGCCGGAGTATGAGCCACGGCTGGCCGAAGCCGAATACTCCGCTTGCGAGCCGCACACGTTTGCCACCCTGGCACTCCGCAAGGAATCCGTCGCCAAGCTGTCCGATCTGCCGGACCGCGAACGCCACCGAAGCGCCAGGCTCAACAACGTGTGGCGGCCCTTAGGGCTGGACCGAGAACTTCGTGTGCTGTTCCTGGCTGACGGGGGGTGCTGGGGAGCGGCGGGCATGGTGCGGGCGGGCCGTGACTTCACTGACCGCGAGACGGAGTTCGTCGCTGCGGTGGCGCCAGCCATTGCGGCGGCGACCAGGTTGGCGGTGCGCTCGGAGGCGCGCGGTTGGACGCCTGGTGGCCATCCGGCGATCGTGGTCGTCGGTGCGCGTGGCGAGCTTCGTGCGGTTACCCCTGCCGCACGGGAGTGGCAGGACCGGCTCGACGAGATCGCACCCGGGCGGTTCATGGTGATGATGCGGGTAATGGCTGTTGGTGCCCGCGCCGCAGTTTCGGGCAGTTTCCGTGCGCGGCTGCGGGACGCACGTGGCCAGTGGGCGGCGCTCCAGGCAAGCCCGCTGATCGGCGGGGACGACGACCAGGTCGCGGTCACGATCGAGCCTGCAACCGGCGATCAGCTGATCGGCCTGCTGCTCGCGGCGTACGGTTTGACGTCTCGCGAGCGCGACATCTGTCGCGAGGTGATCGCCGGGCATTCGACCGCCGACATCGCCGGCCGCCTTTTCATCTCCGCCCATACGGTGCAGGACCACCTGAAGTCGGTGTTCGCCAAGGTAGGCGTCCGTAGCCTCGGCGAACTCGTGGCTCGGCTGCACCCACGTGGCGGTGGGTGAGGCACGTTTAAGGACATCGCCATCGGGCCGCAGCCCGACCCTCAGAGGCCATGATCACGGTTTCGGTGCGTTGAGTGACACGTCATGTCACTTCAGGCACCCAAACCGTGATCAAGCTCTGTCAGTCGAGCCGCCGTCGTTGTGCCACCCATCGTGGCTGGCCAGACGGTCGAAACACCTGCGCGGGAGCGGATCATGCCTATGGGGCAGGCTCGCGATCCATGGCGCCGCCACGCCGCTGTGGCTACCGCCGGTGGGCTAGCTGACGAACATCTACGCGGCGGCGTAGTCGTAGCGAAACTTGTTCGAGGCGCAGTACGTGGCTCGTCGCGGCTGCAGCGGGCTGTCCGTTGGTGCGCCGTGGAGGCGGGCGCGTAAGGTGTCGGTCCGTAGCGTGGAGACCACGATAGGTAACCGGCCGCGACCGGGTCTACCCCAGGCCCGAGCGCGGAGCAGGTTCGCGAGAGGTGACGCATGGTGCTTAGACAGCAGCAGGGGTCGTCCCAGCGCCGCGAGGCTGTCCCGTTGACTCGGAAGTCAGTCGCTCAGCGCCACAGTGATCAAGCAGAGATGTGGCTGGACCGCACTGAGTTCGAAGAGCTGATCCGGCCGCTGGCCGGAACCGTCGAGGCGTCGCGGTCCGATCTCAAGACCCGATCCGATCTCAAGACCACCGTCACGCCAGTGCCGACGACGGTCGGAGCTTCCGGACTCGCCGGCTCCCAAGTCCACACCTCGGCCCAGATCGAGGTGTCACGGCGGCTGTCCTTGGCCACCGTCTCGCCGGGATCCACCGACGTCCAGGAGCGTCGGCGCGCGCCTAGGCGGTTCACGCGGCTGGCGGCAGCGGGGATTCTCGCCCTCGCCGGGGGGGCGGCATCCGTACCGCTGATGACGTCGCACAGCGGCTCCATCGCTACGACCAACGTCGAGCACGTGGCGCCGACAGCCCCGGTGGCTGCCATCCCGACGCCGGGCCTCGGCGACAGCCCCCACACTGAGAACATAACCCTGGCACCCGTCGCCGCACCGAACACACCAGCCGAGGGCACCGCCCCGTCAGCCGCCGCCCCGGTGCGCATACACCAGACCGTTCGAAGCACGATCCCCAACCGACCCAGACCTCCGACCACCATGATGACCTCGCCTCCGCCGCAGACTCCCGAAATCCCGGCTGAGGCCTACGCCGCGTGGTCACGCATGGCTGAGCTCAGCGGTAATGATCAGGCCAGGACACACTTTCGGCGAGACGTCGCCCCGCACCGGTAACGTCCCGGGGTTATCAGTCCGCTCGCAAGTCATCAGGTGCGGCGTCGGGGACGAACGGCGATAACGACCGGCACAGACGGGTGATCGTTGCTGCGGCTTGCGGCCACGTCGTGTGCCTGGGGTAGGTGGTGAAAACCACGACGATGCTGCGCTCGCCTGGACCGATCGTCCCGGTGCTGTGCAGCAGCGGGCTGACGAGGTCCGGCCGCTGGTTCGGTTCTTCCTTCATGGCATGAACCGGTCCGGCGAACTCGCCCATCCCGGCGCGGTCTTCGAAGCACCGCTGCTCGTCCGGCACGGTCGTACCCCAACCCGACCAGCCCTGTTTGACACCCCATGGCCGGGCGAATACCCGGGGAATGCCGAACGACTGGTCCCGACCGTCCTCGGCGCACCGGGTCGAGGCGTGCAGATTACCGATGATGAAGTCCCGATATTTGGTAGGCGCCACGTCCAGGATGTAGTGATAAATCTTCGCGGTGTCCGCGGCCGAAGTCACCGTGTAACCCCAGATTCCGCGCTGTTCGGCGACCGGGGGCGACGTGTCCGGAAGCCCGATGAGTGTGGTCATCCGGTTGACGATGTCGGTGAACCCGCCCCGCACCCAGAAGACACTAGCTGCGTAATCCCAGCTGCCCCGCAGCATTGTGCGCAGCGCGAGGATGTCCATGCGTTGCTCATCGGTGCTGGCTTGCTCTAGGTCCAGTACCGGATCGTGCTGTATGAGGTAATCCAACGCGATAAGCAGTTTGACCACCGACGCTGTGCGAAACCGGACGTGCGGTTGCCGCACGACAGTGAAATCCTCTTCCTCTCGGTCATAAACTGCGAAGCTGGTTATGACGCCCGACGGCACTGACACCAAGGATCCGAGATCCTCGGCGCTGACCGGACCCGCCGCGGCCGGCGACGACCCAATGACGACGGTCGCAACGCAGAGGAGCACGCTGGTTAGCCCGGCGCTCAGGAGTCTCACGATGCGGCATGCTAAACCATTGGCATTCGATGCGGAGCCATGCTCACCGGGCAAGTCTTCAGCTGCCGGGTTGGACCACCTTCAACTCAGCCGAGGCGGTATCTCCCGATGTCAACCCGGTGACGGTGTACGAAACCCCATGCGGTGGCGAAGTAGGAATCACCAATCTTCACTTCGGACGTTGACAGCACCAATCGTGCCGGTAATGACCTGTAGCCCAGCTGAGGCGGTACGCCCCGACGTGAGTCCGGTGACGGTGATGGTGTAGCTGCCCGGAGGGTGCCGCTCAAAGACCGGGTCGGACGACTTGTTGCCACCGATCTTGACCTGAGCGGTCGATAGCGCCAACCGGGCCGCGCCGGTGCCCGTATTGACGATGGCCGGCTTCAGTAAGGCGAATACGGAAGCCGCGATCGCAATGACTAATGCCGCCAGCAGTAGCCAACGTCGGGGTCGGCGACGATCGGTGCGAGACACCCGGCCGTGCGAGGTGGCTCGCGGTCGAGTTGACGCACGTGGGGCTGCGAGCTCCGTGGCGTAACGGCGGATCTGGTCATGCATGCGCCACCGCCCGGGCTGGCTGGACTCCAGTAAAAGGCGGCGATAGGCCAGCCCGACCGCGGGGCGTCCAGGCCATTGCCCGCCGGGCAAGCTCTGCAGTCGGGTGGTCTCATCGGCCAGCTCCGTGATCAGTTCAGCGACCGGGCGGGCGGGTCGTCGGCCATCAGCACAGCGATGATCTGTAATACCAACGGCACATGCCCGCACAAGCGAGCCAACTCTGCGGCCGCCGCCGGGTCTGCACCCAGCCTGGGATCGCCGGGGCGGCGTGCCCAATAACGCCGGATAGCCCCTCCAGAGCACGCCGGGAGGTGATCAAGACTCGATGCACCTGACCGGCGGGCAGCAGCCGGACTATCTGGTCGGTGCTGTCGGCGTTGTCCACTACCAGCAGCCCTGGCCGGGACAGCCGGTCGAGATGAGACATGAAATCGTGATAGCCGCTGGCCTGCTCGTCGACGGTGGCCGGGACCGACCGTCCGGATCGAGGGCGCGCAGCAGCGAGACGTACACCTGCTCCAAGGCCACCGGGACGATCGGCTCGGGGTCATCGCCATGCAGGTCGACGATCACCGCCCCACCGGGAAACCAGCCGCGCCCGACCGCGGTCCGGGCCCGCCTGCCGGGCCAGTGCGGTCTTACCCACCCCCGCCATCCCCGACACGACTATCCCCGCCGACGCCTCTGAGCGGCGTGGGTCAAGCAGGCCAGTAGCGCGCCGAGTTCCTGATCGCGACGCACGAACCCGCACGACGGTTCATCCTCGGCGGTGACCGGCATCACCACCGCCGCTGCGGGTGCCATCATCAGAGCCAGCCGATGCGGGCGCTGGCCAACTGCTCATCGCCCGGCGCACGCGCCAGCTCCCCCGCCTTCACCCGATCAAGCAACCTCCCCAACGCGTCAATAATCTCCGGAACGGCCTGCCGGAGCGCCTCGGCGTCGCCGGTGCCGACATCGACCGTTGCCATCTCAGCCTGTTCAAGGAGGGTGTCGAGATCCGACAGCCGGGCACCCACCCAGTCAAGCGGTCGGGTTGCCAGCCCCTCGACGAAGCAACGGGGGCACGGTTCCCATC
>JAICHZ010000061.1 GCA_025924655.1 Pseudonocardiaceae bacterium
AGCCCGGCCACCTCGTCGAGCCGCAACAGCAGCCGACCTACCTCGTCCAGGTCGACGACGCCACCCGCGCGGTGTGCCGCCGTCGCCCCAACCAGCCGAGCTTGGACGTGGTAACGGGGTGCGCCGAGGGCGGCGGCGTCGGCGGCGAGAGACTCGGCGCCGGTCAGCGCAGCCTCGGCGTCTCCCAGGGCCAAGTCGAGACGGGCGCGGATCAGCCGGCTGCGCAGTTGGTGGCGCCAGCGAAAAGCGTGCTCGATTTCGGCGAGTGCGGTGGCCTCGTCGAGCAGCTGGCCTGCCGCGTCGAGGTCATCGGTCAGCAACCGCCCCGAGGCCAGGTCGAGCAACGCGTGGGCCAGCGGCTCGGTCAGCCCTTGTGGGCGGGCGGCCTCCAGGGCTTTCTGGTTGAGCTCGTCGGCGGCAGTGCGCTCACCGAGGTTGCGCAGGATCCACCCACGCAGGTTCAGCGGGCGTGCCGTCCACCGCGCAGCGCCCATCCGCGCCACGTCGGCGTCGAGCGCGTCCAGCGTGGCCAGTGCCTCCTCGGCACGTCCCAGCATTCCCAACGCCATGGTGGCCGCCATCAGCGCGTAGGCGTTGGGGAACCGGTAAGCAGCGAGCCCTTCGCCGTTGTGTTGCTGCACCAACCGCAAGGTCTCAGCCGGGCGGCCTTGATTCACCCGTAGCCACGCCAACCACGCGTCGACCATCCGGCCGCTGGCCGCAGGTGCTGCGCCGGCCGCGCCCTCGAGGCGGTCTGCGGCGCCACCGAGGTCACCGGAGACCAGCGACACCCAGCCACCGAGGGCCAGGCAGCTGGTGCGCAGGTCGACGTCGGTGGCTTGCTGTGCACCCTGATCGGCGAGGGTGAGCGCCTGGTCGAAGCGGCGTTGCAAGTGCGCCGACCACGCGGCCACCTCCAGCGCCTCAGCTCCGGCGCCCCACGCCCGGGCCACCTCGATGTCCTCGGAGGCCTGCTCGTAGCGGGCCAGCATCGAGCACACCCGGGCCCGCTCCAGGCGAGCGCCGACCGTGTCGTGCAGTGCCACCGCCTCGTCCAGCAGGCGCAGCGCCTCCTGCTGATCGAACCGGGCCACCGCCAGCCGCGCTGCGGTCACCAACATGGCCGAGGCCTCCGCCAACTCGCCACCCAGGCGGGCATGCCGGGCCACCGCCAGCGGGTCCGCACCGGGCCGGGCGGCAAGTGCCCGAGCCGCCGCCCGGTGGATGTAGGCGGTGCGGGACGCCCCCACTGCGCAAGCCAGCGCTTCGCGTACCAACGCGTGGGCGAAGGAGAACCTCGGGCCCTGCTCGACGAGGAACCGCCGCCGCACCCCTTCCTCCAGATGGTCGAGCAGCTCGCCGGGCGCTGTTGCGGTCGCCGCCGCGAGGAGGTCAAGGTCGATCTCCGGACCTATCACTGCGGCGGCGCGCAATGTGGCTGCCGCGGCGCCACTGCGAGCGCAGCGCTCGTCTACGGCCCGCCGGATACTGACCGGCAGCTCGCTGTCGGCGTCGGCGGCCGCCAGTTCGACCAGGAACAGGGGGTGCCCGGCGCTGCGGGTGTGTAGCTGCGCGGCGCGATCGGGGCCGACGATCGCCACCGCGGCGTCGTGATCCAGCGGACCCAAGGCGATGGTCGTCACACCGGGCAACGGAACTCCTTCCTCGGACCGGCGGGCGGCGATGACGGCGACG
The DNA here is from genome assembly GCA_025924655.1 of Pseudonocardiaceae bacterium. Classification (GTDB taxonomy): domain Bacteria; phylum Actinomycetota; class Actinomycetes; order Mycobacteriales; family Pseudonocardiaceae. Next base: position 1,696 of record JAICHZ010000061.1, read on the forward strand.
CGACTGTCGGCCAGGCGGCGCACCGCCTGGCCGAGCCATCTCGTGGTGGCGGTATCGGCGAGATGGACGTCGTCGATGACCAGTACTAGCGGCTCACGTTCCGCTTGCCGTCGCAGGACGCTGAACAGCGCTACGAACAGCAGCGCCTGGCCGGCGCCGGGGTCGGTGAGTGCGGCGAGCGCAGCCGCCCCGGCCGGTTCGGTTTGGCCGCCGATCAACGGTCCGAGAATGGCGATATCGGGGCCCATGACCTGGTCGGCGCCGCCGCTGCCAGCGTGGCGTACGAGCTCATCCACTGCGTCGAGAAGCGGTTGCAACGGCAGCGCTCGACCGAGCTCGTCGCCCGCCACCAGCACCACTCGCACTCCTCGATCGGCCAACCCGTCACTCCAGACCCGCAGCAACCGTGACTTGCCGATGCCGGCCTCACCCTCGACCACTCCCACCTGGCCGTGTCCACGCTCGACGCGCTGGAACAAAGCATCGAGCTCGCTGAGCGCACCGGCGCGCCCCGGCAGCTCAACGGAGGTGGTGACGGGGGACCCGTCCGGCACTCGGGCAGCGGGAAGCTCGCCGAGCAGTATCGCGGTGTGCAGGGCCTCGGTCTCGGTGGACGGACCGACCCCTAAGTCCTCGTCCAGCCGCTCACGGGCTCCGGAGTAGGCGGCCAACGCCGACGCCGGGCGGCCCGATCGGGTCAACGCCTGCATCAGCGCCCGCAACGCCATCTCGTCATAGGGGTCCGCGGCCAGCATCTGGCTGGCCAGCTCAGCGGCGCTGGTGACGTCGCCGGCCGCCAGGGCTGCCGCGGCGGCGGCGTGGTGCAGGCGCAAGACGAGCAGATCGGCGGCCGAGCGTTCCGCATCGGCCCACCGGGCGTCGGGTTCGTCGGCGAGCAGCGGTCCCCGGACTAGCGCGAGCCCGGCTGCGGCTGCTGTTCGGGCGGCTCCCACCGCGGCTGCGGCCAGCCGGCGATCGGCCTGTTCCGCGTACTCGTGGAGCGCGTCGAGATCGAGCCAGTCAACCGCCAACGAGTAGCCGGCATCGTTGCGTCGAACCCGATCAGCACCGAGCACCCCACGTAACCGGCTGACCAGCACCGAGACCTGATCAGCTGGTCGCGCCGGGGGATCGTCGCCCCAAAGACAGTCGGCCAGCCGGTCCAGCCCGACGTGCCGGTCGTGATAGAGGGCGAGGATTTTGAGCAGTCTGCGAACCTGACGGCGGCCCAGACGCGCCGGATCGCACCCGTCCACCTGGAGATCGCCCAGAAGTCGCACTCGGAGGTTTTGCACTACCACCTCCTGGCTTCGGCGCCGGGATTCGCGTGTGACCTGTGACTTTAGGCGCTCAGTGTCGTTTGGTGGGTCGGCCGCTAGCCTGAGGTCCTATGAGCATCCCACCGTCGGGGCGGCAGTACGAGATCCGGCATGGCGAGCAGGTCGCCGTGGTGGTGGAGGTCGGCGGCGGTGTGCGGGAGTACCGCGTCGGTGCGCGGGCGGTTCTCGACCCCTACCCGCTGGATGCGATGTGCGATGGCGCGCACGGTGCTCCGCTGGTGCCGTGGCCCAATCGGCTGGCCGACGGTCGGTACCGGTTCGACGGTGTCGACCATCAGGTGGCGATCACCGAACCGGAGAAAGGCAACGCGATCCACGGTTTTCTGCGCTGGCGGTCGTGGGACGCGGTGCGCGAGGAACCCAACCGGGTCACCATGGGCACCCGGCTGCATCCGCTGACTGGCTACCCGTTCCTGCTCGACGTCGAGGTGGACTACCGTCTTGATGACGCTGGCTTAACGGTCACTACGACGGCGACCAACCGGGGTGACCGCAGTTGCCCGTATGGCGCCGGGCAGCATCCTTACCTCTCACCGGGTAGCGGCGTCATCGACGATGCCGTGCTGAGCTTCATGGCCGGAAATCGGATCGTCACCGACCAGACCCGTCAGCTGCCCACCGGCGTCGAGCCGGTGGCCGGGGGGCGTTTCGATTTCTCCGATCCTCGCAGGTTGGGTGACTTGCGGATCGATTTCGCCTTCACCGACCTCGCCCGTGACGAGACCGGGCTGGCGTGGGTGCGGTTGGCCGGGCCGGATGGTCGCCGGGTCGAGCTGTGGGTCGACGGCACGTACCCGATCGTCGAGCTCTACACCGGCGACACGCTACGCCCGGACCGTCGCCGCCTCGGTTTGGGGGCCGAGCCGATGACCTGCCCGCCCAACGCCTTCCAGTCCGGGCAGGGAGTTCGCCGGCTTGCACCGGGCGAGGCGGTCACGACCCGCTGGGGCGTCCGGCTCAGCGCCGGCTAAACGAATTTGGGATACAGCGACATCCCACCGTCGACAACAATGGTTGTGCCGGTGACGTAGCTCGCTTCCCCGCTGGCCGCCCAGACCACCACCGCCGCGATTTCCTCGGGCTCACCCATCCGTCCGACAGGGATCTCCTCTTCCACCGCGTGTTTGGCCTCGGGGTCATCCAGGACGAACTTGTTGATCGGCGTGACGATGGCGCCTGGAGCTATGTTGATCACACGAATATTTTTCGGGGCGAGTTCCCGGGCGGCGGTCTCCATCAACAGCTTGACGCCGCCTTTGCTGGCGCAATACGGCGCGAAGCCGGGCCAGGGAATGAACTCGTGCACGCTGGACATGTTGACGATCACCCCACCGCCGGCGTCGGCCATGACCTTTCCGGCCTCCCGCAGGCACAGGAACGTCCCAGTGAGGTTGGTCCGCAGAATTCGCTCCCAGTCTTGCTGCGATGTCTCCAGCAGCGGGATCTGCTTTTCGATTCCGGCGTTGTTGACCAGGATGTCCAGGCCGCCGAACGCTGTGACGGTCTCGGCCACCATCCGCTCGACGTCGGTCTCGTTGCCGACGTCGGCCTGCACGGCGACCGCCTCGCCCGGGCCGGCTCGCTCGATGCTCGCGACCACCTCGTCGGCAGCGCCTTTCTCCTTGCCGGAGTAATAGTTCACGCAGACATTGGCGCCTTCGCGCCCCAGCCGCTGCGCGGTGGCTTTGCCGATACCGCTGGATGCGCCAGTGACGATCGCCCTCCTACCCGCCAAGAGCATAGGGTCCGCTCCGTCCTGTGGTTGTGGAAGCCTTATCTGCAGGGTGTACCCACGCCTGCTCCGGGGAATCTGGGGTACTCGCGCAACGCACGTATCAGCTCACCAAGGAGACGCAGATGCAGTTGGGGATGATCGGCCTCGGTCGCATGGGAGCCAACATCGTGCGCCGACTGATGCGCGACGGCCACGAGTGCGTCGTCTATGACCGTGCTGCCAGCGTCGTCGAGGCGCTGGCCAGCGAGGGCGCGACCGGTGTCAGCTCGCTGCCGGAGATGGCAGCGAAGCTCACCGCGCCACGCGCGGTGTGGGTGATGGTGCCGGCGGGTGACATCACCAGCTCGGTCATCGCCGAGTTGGCTGCGACGCTGGAGTCCGGTGACACCGTCATCGATGGCGGCAACTCCTACTACCGCGACGACATCCGGCACGCCAAGCAGTTGACCCAGCGCGGTATCCGGCTACTGGACTGTGGCACCAGTGGCGGCGTCTGGGGCCTGGACCGGGGGTACTGCCTGATGATCGGCGGCGATACCGATGCCGTCGCCCAGGTGCAACCGATCTTCGCATCGCTGGCTCCCGGCGTCGACACCGCAGAGCGCACCCCTGGCCGCGATGGCGAGATAACGCCGTCGGAGCAGGGCTACCTGCACTGCGGACCCACCGGCGCCGGGCACTTCGTCAAAATGGTCCACAACGGCATCGAGTACGGCATGATGGCCTCCCTCGCGGAGGGCCTGAACATCCTGCACAACGCCGACATCGGCACCCGCACGCAGGAAGCCGACGCCGAAACCGCCCCGCTGGCGAACCCCGAGTACTACCGCTACGCCATCAACCTCGCCGAGGTCGCCGAGGTGTGGCGACGCGGCAGCGTGATCGGCTCCTGGTTGCTCGATCTGACCGCCGCCGCGCTGCACGAGTCGCCGGAGCTGCGCAACTTCTCCGGGCGGGTGTCGGACTCCGGTGAGGGCCGCTGGACCTCCATCGCGGCGATCGACGAGGGAGTGCCGGCTCCGGTGCTGACCGCCGCGCTGTACTCCCGGTTCGGCTCCCGGCACTGCGACGAGTTCGCCGACAAGGCGCTGTCGGCGATGCGCAAACAGTTCGGCGGTCACGACGAGAAACCGGACGGGGGCAGCTGAGGATGGCGAAACCGATCGCGGTGCTGTTCGACATCGACGAGACCCTGGTGCACACCGGCGGCGCCGGGGCCCGGAGCTGGGCGTGGGCGTTCGACCAGCTGTACGGGGTGCCCGCCGACATCGGCCAGCACACCTCGGCCGGTGAGACCGACCCACAGGTCGGTCGGGGGACCTTCCGCGCGGTGCTCGGCCGCGAGCCCAGCTACGACGAGCTGGCTCGGCTGTATGCCAAGTACCTCTGGCACCTGGCCGAGGACATCTGGACGTCGGAGGCTTACCGGGTGCTCGACGGTGCGGAGGATCTGCTGCAGCGGCTCACCAACGCCGGAATCATCCTCGGGGTGATCTCCGGCGCCATGGAGGGCGCGGCGCGCACGAAGATGGAACCGGGCAAGCTCAACAGGTACTTCGTTTTCGGCTCTTACGGGTCGGACTCTCCGGACCGGACCGAAGTCACCCGGCTGGGCATCGCCAAGGCCGGCCGGTTGCACGGGCAGAACCTTTCGGCAGACGAGGTGTACGTCGTCGGGGACACGCCGCGTGATGTCGCGGCCGGCCGCGCCGCGGGAGCTACCGCGATCGGTATCGCCAGCGGCCACTACGGTGTCGACGAGCTGCGCGCGGCGAAGGCCGACCACGTGCTGCGATCACTGACCGAACCGTTCCCGGGCCTGTGACGGCTTTACTTCTTCCGGCCAGCCCGTCCGTTACTGTGGCTGCTCCACGAGCTTGGGCAGGAGGTTGTGCCAGTGGGGCTGCAGGACTATCTGGGCAGACTTTTCGGGCGCGCGGGCGGCCTGTCGAGCCAGCGCGCCATCCGCGTCAGGCGCGGGGGCTACCAGAGCATGCTTGATCGAGAAGCCACCCCGGATGACCTAGCCGAGCTTCGTGACTTCGTCGCCACCAGGACCGGGGTCGAGTTCTATGTCGAGCCGGAAACGGCCGCGACCGATACGACAGCCGTGGCAGTCGCCTCAGATGGCGAGTGGATCCGCCGCCGGGTGGGCTCGCCCGCGGTGGCCCGCAAGCTGGCGGCCGACCTGAGCATCCCGGCTTACGACGCCGCGATCGTCGGCTATCCCGACGCGATGCGCCGGTACCGCCGTCCGGACTCGTCCGGCTAGGTGGCTCCGGCGCTGGTCAATGGTCGCGCATCGTCCACGGCGACGGATGGTTCGTGGCCGCGGGCCCGGCAGCTCGTCCAGAACGCGGCCATCGCCACCACTACCGACGCGGCACCCAGAACGTGCAGCGAGACGAGCACCTCAGGGACCCCGGTGAGGTACTGCACGACGCCTAAGGTGCCCTGCGCGAGCACCACGCAGACCAGCACGGTGTAGCGCCGCCAGACGCCGGCCGGTACGCCCACCGCGCGGAGAGCGAACCCCAGGCCGGCGAGTAGCCCGAGGAAACCCACGAGCAGATCGGCGTGTAGTTGCGCCATCGCCGGAACACCCGCCGCCAACCGGGGAGTGGCAGCGTTTCCGGCGTGCGGCCCCGCCGAGGTCACCAGTGTTCCGGCGATCAGCAGCGCTGCCAGCACCGTGGTGGCGGCGCGCAGCAAGTCACGCAGCGGCCGCGGAAAGAGCCAGCGCGGCGGAGCGTCACCCTCGGCGAAGGCGGCGACCAGCAGGACCGCGAGCCACACCAGCACCATCGAGACGAGAAAGTGGACGCTGACGGTCCACCAGGCCAGCCCGGTCAGCACGGTGATGCCGCCGAGCACGGCCTGCGCGACGACGCCCAGCGGCATCGTGGCGGCCAGCAAAACCAGCCGTCGGCGCCGGGGCCTGACCAATGCGACAACCAGGCAGGCCAGCGCGACCAAGCCAACCAGGCTGGTGAGCAACCGGTTGCCGAACTCGATCCACTGGTGCACCGCAGCGACCTCGGGACGCGGCTGCGGCACCAGGCTTCCCGGGAAGCATTGCGGCCAGGTCGGGCAACCCAGCCCCGAATCGGTGACCCGCACCACCGACCCGGTCACCGCGATGCCGGCCTGGGTGATCACCGCAGCGATCGCGGTGGCCCGGGACAGGGTCGCCAGTGAGCGCTTCGGGGCAGGTGCAGCAAGCACAGCCTTGATAGTAGGCAGCCGGTGCGTCTACCCACCGGCGGGCACGTCAGCCTGCGAGTCGCGGCAGACGTGCGCTCCAGACAGGGACACTCCTTAACCACCTGACTGGCACCACCGGATCTGTAACGACGGGTCCTGCTGGCCCAAGCCCCTGATCATGGACGGGCGCGCGTTGCGGCGATGGGGCGAAGGGACGCGCGGGTGGCTCAGGACAGTCGCAGGGTGCGGGCAGCCAGCAGACCAGCGACTGCCGCCCAGGCCAGTAGAACGCCCAGCGCGCCCCACGGTGCGACGCCGTGCACCAGCGCCGTGTGCAGGCCCTCGGCCAGCGCGCCGGAGGGCAGCGCAGCGGCGATCGTGGACAGCGGTCTGGGTAAGGCGTGGACAGACAGCGCAATGCCCCCCGCTACGACGAGGAACAGCCAGACCATGTTCGCCACCGCGAGCACCACCTCGGCCCGAAGCGCACCTCCGAGCAGCACCCCGAGGGCGCCGAAGGCAGCTGTCCCGGCCAGGATCAGCAATACCGCGGATGGCAGACCTGCCGGCTGCGGGTGCCACCCCAATCCAGCGGCCACCGAGCCGAGCACCAGCAGTTGCACCACCACCACCCCGAGCACCGCCAGCATCCGGCCGGCGACCAACGACCAGCGTGGCAGCGCAGTAGCGGCTAACCGTTTGAGCACCCCGTAGCGGCGATCGAAGCCCAGCGCGATTGCCTGCCCAGTGAAAGCGGTGGACATCACGGCCAGCGCCAGAACTCTCGGGGTGATGTTGTCTACTCGCGGGCTGGGTACCGGGACCACATTGAGCAGGGTGAACCCAAGCAGTATGCCCAGCGGGATGAGCAGCGTCAGCAGCACTTGCTCCCCGTTGCGCAGGGTCAGCACAAACTCCGTGCGAGCCTGAGTGATCAGCATCCGCGACAGCCGCCCGCGGCCTGGTGCGGGCGCGAAGGTACCGGGGGAGAAGCCGGTCACGGCCGCAGTTCCCGTCCGGTGAGTTCAAGGAACACGTCTTCGAGACTGCGTCTGGAGACTCTCAGGTCCTCGGCGAACACGCCCTGCTGGGCGCACCACGCTGTCACGGTGGCCACCACCTGGGGATCGATCACGCCCTCGACGAGGTACCCACCGGGGCGCGGTTCACTGGCTCGGCAGCCGGTGGGCAATGCGGTGCACAGCGCGCCGAGGTCCAAGCCGGCTCGGGCCGCGAACCGCAGCTGCCGCTGCGTGCCATCGGAGGTGAGCTCAGCGGGACTGCCCTGGGCCACCACCCGGCCATGATCGATGATCACAACTTGGTCGGCCAGTGCCTCGGCTTCTTCCATCAGGTGTGTGGTGAACAGCACGCTGACGCCGTCTGCGCGCAACCTGCTGATGATCTCCCAGACCAGCCGTCGGGCCTGCGGATCCATGCCGGCAGTGGGTTCGTCGAGAAACACCACCTCCGGCCGTCCGACCAGCGCGCAGGCGAGTGCGAGTCGTTGCTGCTGACCGCCGGACAGTCGCTTGTAGGGCACCCGTGCGACACCAGTGAGCCCAAGTACGTCAAGCAGCCAACCGACGTCCAGTGGTCGTGCCGCGCAGACCGCCACCAGACTGAGCATCTCGGCGGCCCGCACGCCCGGATACGCCCCGCCGCCCTGCGGCATCACCCCTACCCTGGGACGCAGCGCGGCACTGTCGGCGATCGGATCGAGACCCAGGACCCGGACCACCCCGGCATCCGGTCGTAGGAATCCTTCGCACACCTCGACGGTGGTGGTCTTGCCGGCGCCGTTGGGCCCCAGTAGCGCCAGTACCGTGGCTGGCGGCACCCGTAGGTCCAGACCGTCTACCGCCCGGACCGTGCCGAAACTCCGAACCAGGCCGCGGACCTCGACAGCAGCCAATGGCGCGGGCAGGGTCACGTTCACACAGCCTAGGTCGCGATCCGGTATCAAAGCGCACTGGGCCGAAGGGCGGGCGCACCGGCCCACAGGGCCGCGGACAGCGAAGGAGTGCGCCCGCGAATCAGCAGCAGCGGCACTATCAAGCTGACCGCCGCGGCCGCGATCGCGGAGGGCACCACCCAAGCCCGGAACAGGAAGTCCGCGCCGGTGGGTGCCACCACCAGGGCGAGCACCGCTGAGACGGCGGTGGCGAAAAAGCGAAAGGCGGGATCAGTGGCCGACGCCGCCAACGGGATCACGGCCCACAGCAGGTACCAGGGGTGCACCACCGGCCCCAGCAGAACTACGGCGCCCAGTGCCGCCCCTAACGCAGCCAGTGGTTCGACCCGTCCCCGCCAGCACCGCCACAACAACAACAGGCAGACACCGCCGGCCGTGGCCAGCCCGATGGCGCGGGTGAGGGCGAGCACGGAGGTGATGTGGTCGCCGAGCCCGATCACGCTGCCGATCAACCCGCCCAGCAGGCCGAGTTCGGTCACCACAGACATCCAGCTGCGCACCACGTTGGGCGTGCCCAGCGCACCGATCCAGCCGAAACCCAGCCCGGTGCCCAGCCCGATCGCCACCGTGGTGACCAGCGCGATCCCACCGACCGCCATGGCCGTCCAGCCGAGATCGCGCAGCCGCCCACCCCGGTGCCGGGCGTACCACACCACGACGAAAGCCAGTGCCAACACGGCGGGGACCTTCACCTGTGCCGCGGCGGCGATAAGTGCTGTGCCGCCGATCAGGGCGGGTGCCGTCGCGGGCCTGCGCAGCGCGAGCTCGAGACCCAGCAGCATCAGGCCAATCATCAGCGCCTCGTTGTGTACCCCGCTGACCAGATGGAACAACACCAACGGGTTCGCGACGCCGAGCCACAGCGCAAACACCGGTGAGGCGCCCACCCGACGAGCCAGCCGCGGCAGTGCCCAGACGATCATTACCAGGCCGGCGACCGCGAGACTGCGGTGCAACAGCGTGCCGAGTACCACGTCGTTGCCGGCGATCCAGTCGATCGGCCTGCCGAGGGTGAGGAACAACGGGCCGTAGGGCGCTGGCGTGTGGCGCCAGATCGTGGGGATTCCCCGCACCAGCGGATGGTCCACGCCCAGGGCGTCGGCAGGACCGACCACATACGGATCCAGCCCGCGGTTGACCATCGCGCTCTGCGCCAGGTAGCTGTAGACGTCCCGGCTGAACATCGGCGGGGCGACCAGCAGCGGCGCCACCCACAGCAGCATCGTGCGGTCCAGCTGAGCGCGGGTGATCAGCCGGGTCCGCCCGGGGGCGGCCAGTGCGCCCAGCCACAACCAGGCCAGCACCACCATGGCGATGCCGGTGTAGGCGACCGCCAGCGATGCCGTCGGCATCCGAGTGAACAAACCGAGCACCGGACGCCCGACGACCGGGTTGCCCAGCACCGGGGCCGTCCCCGCACCGAGTGAACCTAAGCCCATCAGCAAGGAGCCGGCAGTGCCGAACCTGCGCACTGTGTCGAGCTGCCGGGTCTCGACCGGATCCAGGCCGGTGCCGTGCTCTCGAGCCGCCGATCGGCCGCTGACCGGGACTTCTAGCTCCGGCCGGGGTGCCCAAAAGCGGGCCCTGACCCCGCGCACATTCTCGGCCACCACGCCGCGAAGGGTAGCGGGGCGTGCGAGGACGCCTAAGACCCGAGCACACAGGCATTTGCACCGGCCCGGGAAATACGTAACATGGACGTTGTGAAAACCGTCGGGACCGATCGTCGGACGCGCGAGTCGGTGGCGCGGATGTTACTGGAGCACGGTCCAGTGACAGCTGCGCAGATCGCCGACGCGCTGGGGTTGGGTCCCGCTGCGGTGCGCCGCCACTTGGATGCCCTGCTCACCGACGGGCAGGCCAGTTACCGCGCGGCACCGCGCCGAGGTCCCCGTGGCCGTGGCCGCCCGGCCAAGCTGTTCCTGCTCACCGCCGCGGGCCGGGCGCGATTCGAGCACACCTACGACGATTTGGCGGTGGCGGCGCTGCGTTTCCTGTCCGAGCGCGACGGCGAGCAGGCGGTCCGCTCCTTCGCCGAGCGTCAGGTGATCGACCTGGTCGATCGGCACCGGGCCACCGTGGTTGCTGCGGCTAACCCGGTCGCCCGGGCGCAGGCCCTAGCCATCGCCTTGACCAGCGCAGGTTATGCGGCGTCAGTCGAACATGTCGGTGCCGGCGCGCAGTTGTGCCAGCACCACTGCCCGGTCTCGCATGTCGCCGCGGAGTTTCCACAGCTCTGCGAGGCCGAGACCGCGGCGTTCGCCGACCTGCTCGGTGTCCACGTCCAGCGGCTGGCCACGATCGCCCGCGGCGACGCGGTATGCACGACGCACGTTCCCGAATCTCGGGCACCGCACGGTGCCCGGACAACTGTTTCAACCATCGTGTCCCCACCTGTGTCCCACCACCGAACTGGCACCACGAAACCGGATGGAGGCGTCTCGGCATGACGACTGCTCCTGAGCAGGAAGTGCGAGCGCACAACGCCCTGGCCGCACCGCTCACCCAGGAAGAAACGCTGTCTAGCCTGGGTCGCTACGAGTACGGTTGGGCCGACTCTGACCTTGCTGGCTCCAGCGCGCAGCGCGGCCTGTCCGAAGCTGTGGTACGCGATATCTCGGCCAAGAAGAACGAGCCGGAATGGATGCTCGAGAGCCGGTTGAAGGCGTTGCGCTTGTTCCACCGCAAGCCGATGCCACGCTGGGGTGCGGACCTGTCCGGCATTGACTTCGACAACATCAAGTACTTCGTCCGGTCGACGGAGAAGCAGGCCGCATCCTGGGACGACCTTCCCGAAGACATCAAGGCCACCTACGACCGGCTGGGTATCCCCGAAGCGGAGAAGGCCCGGCTAGTAGGCGGCGTGGCCGCGCAGTACGAGTCAGAGGTCGTCTATCTCAAGATCCGCGAGGATCTTGAGGAACTTGGCGTCCTGTTCCTGGACACCGACACCGCATTGCGCGAGCAGCCGGAGCTTTTCCGGCAGTACTTCGCCAGTGTCATCCCGGCTGGTGACAACAAGTTCGCCGCGCTGAACACCTCGGTGTGGTCGGGTGGGTCGTTCATCTACGTGCCGCCCGGCGTGCACGTCGATATCCCGCTGCAGGCCTACTTCCGGATCAACACCGAGAACATGGGACAGTTCGAGCGGACGTTGATCATCGTCGACGAGGGCGCGTACGTGCACTACGTCGAGGGTTGCACGGCGCCGATCTATAAGTCCGACTCGCTGCACTCGGCGGTCGTCGAGATCATCGTGAAGAAGGGCGGCCGCTGCCGCTACACCACGATCCAGAACTGGTCGAACAACGTCTACAACCTGGTCACCAAGCGGGCTACCGCCGCTGAGGGTGCGACCATGGAGTGGATCGACGGCAACCTCGGCTCCAAGGTCACCATGAAGTACCCCTCGGTCTGGCTGATCGGTGAGCACGCCAAGGGCGAGGTGCTGTCGGTGGCCTGTGCCGGTGAGGGGCAGCATCAGGATGCCGGGGCGAAAATGGTGCATGCCGCACCCCACACCTCGAGCAAGATCGTGTCGAAGTCGGTGGCACGGGGCGGCGGCCGAACCTCCTACCGCGGGTTGGTGCAGGTCAACGAGGGTAGTCACCACTCGCGTTCGACGGTGAAGTGCGACGCCCTGCTGGTGGACCAGATCAGCCGCTCGGACACTTATCCCTACGTCGACATCCGCGAGGACGACGTGTCGATGGGGCACGAGGCCACGGTCTCTAAGATCAGCGACGACCAGCTGTTCTACCTGATGAGCCGGGGGCTGGCCGAGGACGAGGCGATGGCCATGATCGTGCGTGGGTTCATCGAGCCGATCGCGCGCGAGCTGCCGATGGAGTACGCCTTGGAGCTCAACCGACTGATCGAACTGCAGATGGAAGGAGCCGTCGGCTGATATGACGGCTACCACTGGCCGGCCAGCCGAACGCGGTGTGGCCCGGCACTCGCACGCCAAAACTGGTCAACCCAGTGTGCCGATGGTGTCCCGGGGGCAGCGGTTCACCTCCTACGACGTCGAGGCATTCGAGGTGCCAACGGGACGTGAGGAGGAGTGGCGGTTCACCCCGATGCGCCGGTTGCGCGGGCTGCACCAGGGTGTCGCTGCCACTGGCACCGCGCAGGTCACCGTGCAAGCGGCGGATGAAGTCACCGTCGAGGACGTCGACCGGTCTGATCCTCGCCTCGGCGACGGGGGTGTCCCCGCCGACCGCGTTGCGGCCCAAGCCTGGAACTCAGTGCTCGGGGCGACGGTGGTGACCATGCCGGCGCAGACCCGGATCGAGGATCCGGTGATGATCACTGTCACCGGGCCAGGAGTCGGCCAGATTGCCTACGGGCATCTGCATCTGCGCCTTGAAGCGTTCGCCGAGGCTGTTGTGGTGCTCGACTACCGGGGTAGCGGCACGTACGCGGAGAACGTTGAAGTGGTCCTCGCCGACGGTGCCCGGCTGACCATGGTCAGCGTGCAGGACTGGGCTGACGACGCGGTACATGTCGCCGCGCAGCACGTCCGGTTGGGCCGCGACGCGGTACTGCGCGCGACCACGGTGAGCCTGGGCGGCGATCTGGTCCGGCAATCCCCGACGGTGACGTTCACCCAGCCCGGCGGCGATGCCGAGTTGCTCGGGCTGTACTTCGCCGACGCCGGTCAGCATCTCGAGCACCGCTTGCTGGTGGATCACGCAGTCCCACACTGCCGGTCCAACGTCGCCTACAAGGGTGCGCTGCAGGGTGATCCAACAAAGCCGGACGCACACACCGTCTGGATCGGTGACGTCCTCATCCAGGCCGCTGCCGAGGGCACTCAGACCTTCGAGGTCAACCGCAACCTGGTGCTCACCGACTGCGCCCGGGCCGACTCGGTGCCCAACCTGGAGATCGAAACCGGGGAGATCGTCGGTGCCGGGCACGCCAGCACGACCGGTCGCTTCGACGATGAGCAGCTGTTCTACCTGACGTCCCGGGGCATCCCCGTCGAGCAGGCTCGTCGGCTGATTGTCCGGGGTTTCTTCGGCGAGATCCTGCAGAAGATCACCATCACCCAGGTCCGCGAGCGGCTGGCGTTGGCGATCGAGGCTGAGCTGGAAGCGGTGGGGATATGACCGCGGTCCGGGTATGCAGCCTGACCGACCTCAAGGACGAAGAGCCGGTCGGCTTCCAGGTCAGCGATGTGCCGTTAGTGCTGGTCCGCCAAGGCGAGCAGGTCTACGCGCTGGCCGACGTCTGCTCACACGCCGAGATCGCGTTGTCCGAGGGGGAAGTGACCCGCAAGGGTCTGGAGTGCTGGCTGCACGGCTCGTGCTTCGCCTTGGCCACCGGTGAGCCATCCTCACCACCAGCATCCGAACCGGTGGATACCTACGCCGTGACCATCGACGGTGACGACGTCTATGTCGACCCGTCGACTCCAACCAACCGCTAGCAGGAGCTGAGAACCGACCGATGAGCACCCTG
>JAICHZ010000062.1 GCA_025924655.1 Pseudonocardiaceae bacterium
GCAGCACCCCGGCCGCGAAGCGCCACCAGCGCACCCCGAGCCGGGGTCCGAAGTCGGTGTCGGCGACCCGGCCTTCTCGGATCACTGTGGCCAGCCGTTCGTGCACTTGCTCCCGGTCGTTGATCAGGCAGCCGAATGCCGTGAGGATGAACATCGCGAGGAAGATGTCCAGCATCCCGATACGCGACTGCACCTCGCTGACGCCATCAGCGATCAGCAGTACGCCGGCGATCCCGCCGAGCAGGGTCGATCTGGTCATCCGACGCACGATCCGCACGATGAGCGCCACGCTTACCGTGCCCGCCAGCGCGGCGGACAGTCGCCACCCCCAGCTGTCGTAGCCCATCAGCAGCTCGCCCAGCGCGATGAGCTGCTTGCCCAGCGGGGGGTGCACGACCAGCTCGTAGCCCGCGTTGTCCTCCACCCCGCCGGTGCGCAGCATCTGCCAGGCCTGCGGCGCGTAGTGCTTCTCGTCGAACACCGGGGTACCGCGATCGGTGGGATAGCCCAGATCCCACAGCCGTACCAGGCCGGCGATCAGGGTCAGGGTCAGCGTCACCGCCCAGCTGCGCGCACGGTCGGTGAGCGGCCGTGGCACCAGCCGTTGCAGCGGACCAGCCGGCTTGGTCGGTGCCGGAGGCGTCCGTCCAACGCCGACCACCGGGGTGTCGGAGTGTGCCTCCCGGACCGCCATCACGGAGCCGATCGTAGGCTCGTGGTCATGCACGGCACGTCGGGCTCCGGCACGTCAGGTTCTGGCGCCCCAGATTCGGACGCCGCAGATTCTGATGCCCGAGGTTCGGCTGAGTCAGGTGCCGGGGCGCTGGTACTGGCGGCCACCCCGCTCGGCGACTCGCGGGATGCCTCGCCGCGTTTGATCGAGGCGCTGGGTCGCGCGGACGTGGTTGCCGCCGAGGACACCCGCCGGTTGCGCGCGCTGGCTGCGGTGCTCGGCGTGACCGTGACCGGCCGGATCGTCTCGCACTACGACGCCGTCGAGGTGGCCCGGATTCCCGCCTTGCTCGCGGAGCTTCGCGGCGGCGCGACGGTGCTGCTGGTGACCGACGCCGGGATGCCCGCCGTGTCCGACCCCGGGTTCCGGCTGGTGGCCGCCTGTGTGCAGGAGGGGCTGCGGGTGACCTGCCTGCCCGGCCCGTCGGCGGTGACCACCGCGTTGGCCGTGTCCGGGCTGCCCAGCGATCGGTTCTGCTTCGAGGGTTTCGCGCCGCGCCGGGGTGGTCCCCGCCGGCGCTGGCTGGCCAGCCTGGCGAGTGAGGGGCGCACGTGTGTGTTCTTCGAGTCACCGCACCGGCTGGCCGCGACGCTGACCGACGCTGCCGATGTGCTCGGCGCGGACCGGGCCGCGGCGGTCTGTCGGGAGCTGACCAAGCCCTACGAAGAGGTTCGCCGCGGTGGGCTGGGCGCGCTGGCCCGGTGGGCTGCCGATGGCGTGCGCGGCGAGGTCACCGTCGTACTGTCCGGTGCCCCTGCCGCCGATCCGCCCGATGTCGCCGACCTCGTCGATGAGGTGTCCGAGCGGGTGACCTCGGGGGAGCGCCTCAAGGAAGCCGTCGCCGCCGTAGCGACCGCTCACGGCGTCGCTAAACGGGACCTCTACCAGGCCGCTGTGGACAACTCGTGAGTGGCAAACAGTGTTAGGGCACTCTTTCGCGCTCACGCGCGACCCCTACCAGTGGTTGGAGGACGTCACCAGCGAGCGGGCGCTGTCCTGGGTGCGGGAGCGCAACGCCGAGGCCGTCACTGAGCTGACCGGGGGGTTCCGGTTCGAGGCGCTGCGCACCGAGATCAGGGAGGTGCTCGACTCGACGGATCGCATCCCGTACATCACCCGGCGCGGTGAGTACCGGTACAACTTCTGGCGGGACCGCGACCACCCGCACGGCCTGTGGCGGCGCACCACGCTCGCTGAGTACCGCAAGGAGCAGCCGGATTGGGAGATCCTGCTCGACGTCGACGCGCTGGCCCGCGACGAGGAAGAGAACTGGGTCTTCCACGGCGCGCAGTGCCTGCGACCGGAGTACCGATGGGCGCTGGTCTCGCTGTCGCGGGGCGGCGCGGACGCGACGGTGCTGCGGGAGTTCGACATCGAGCGCCGGGAGTTCGTCGCCGACGGCTTCGCGCTGCCCGAAGCGAAGTCCGTGGTGGGCTGGATCGACGTCGACCACATTTACGTCGCCACCGACTTCGGCCCGGGAACGCTCACCACCAGCGGGTACCCGCGCACCGTCCGGCGATGGCGGCGTGGCGCACCGCTGGTCGACGCCGAGCTGGTGTACGAAGGCAGACCCGACGATGTCCGGGTGTCCGCCTACCACCACCACACCGTCGGTTTCGAGCGCGACTTCGTCCGGCGAGTCCTGGACTTCTACCGCACCGAGCTGTACCTGCGATGCGGCGACCGGCTGCGTCGTGTCGAGGTGCCCGAGGATGCGATCGTCGGCGTGCACCGGCAGTGGTTGCTGATCGAGCTGCGCAGCGACTGGACGGTCGACCGGACGTACCCGGCTGGCTGCTTACTGGTGACCGACTTCGACGAGTTCATCGCACGGGGCCCCGGCGAGCTACGGGTGCTGTTCACCCCTGATGAGCGCACCTCGCTAGCCGGCTACAGCTGGACCCGCCACCACCTGATCCTCGACGTGATGCGCGATGTGGTCAGCCACCTCTCGGTGCTGACACCGGCCGATAACTGGTGCTCAAGACCGCTGACCGCAACGCCGCCGCTGTCCAGCGTGGGCGCACATGGCACCGACTCACACACCGACGACGAGTACCTGCTCGACGTCGACGGTTTCCTCACTCCGCCCACGCTGGCCATCGGCACTATCGGCGCCGGCCCGGCTGAGGTGCTCAAGCGGGAACCGTCGTTCTTCGACGATGCCGGCCTCGCGGTCCACCAGCACTTCGCGGTCTCCGACGACGGCACCGAGATCCCGTACTTCGTGGTGGCACCTGCCTCCGCCGTGCCGCCCGGCGGCTGGCCCACCCTGCTGCACGGCTACGGCGGCTTCGAGATATCCCTGCAACCCGGCTACCGCGGTGGCCTGGGTCGCGCCTGGTTGTCCCGCGGCGGCTGCTACGTCGTCGCCAACATCCGCGGTGGCGGTGAGTACGGCCCGCGCTGGCATTCCGCCGCGCTCAAGGGTGACCGCCACCTGGTGTACGAGGATTTCGCCGCGGTGGCCCGGGATCTGGTCACCCGTGGGCTCACCACACCGGAGCGTCTCGGCGCCCAGGGCGGCAGCAACGGCGGGCTGCTCATGGGCGTGATGCTCACCCGTTACCCGCAACTGTTCGGCGCCATCGTCGCCGCGGTCCCGCTGCTCGACATGTTGCGCTACCACCTGCTGCCGGCCGGCGCCTCCTGGATGGCCGAGTATGGCGACCCCGACGACCCGGTTGACCGCGAGCATCTGCTGCCGTTCTCCCCGTACCATCAGCTGCGGGCCGACGGCCGCTACCCGCCGATCCTGCTCACCACCTCTACCCGTGACGACCGGGTGCATCCTGGCCATGCCCGCAAACTGGTGGCCCGGATGCGCGAGTACGGCCTGCCGGTCACCTACTACGAGAACATCGAGGGCGGCCATGGCGGCGCAGCGGACAACGAGCAGGCGGCCTTCATGTCAGCTCTGGCCTACGAGTTCCTCTGGCGCCACCTCTGCGGCTGACTGGTGTTGCCCGTAGACGTCGACGGTGTCCCCGGGTGTTGCATACGTACCACCACGGGCACTTCTGGCGCAAAGTTGCCCTGTGCGGCACATTCAAAGAAGTGCTTTGTTCTATCCCGCTCGCGAGGCGGATGAGACGGATGTGACGAAGATAGCCGTCCAGATCCTCGCCCCTGCTCCGAGCGCCAAGGAAGCTAGGTTCATCCGAGCCACTGCGTCAGCACGTCGCGGAGGGCGATCGCCTCATCCTCGGCCAGCGTCAGCACGCAGGAGCCGGTGACGTGGGGATCGAGCTCAATCGTCCCATTGCGCTTGCTCACGACAATGTTGGCGAAACCCGCCGGGCCGCGGTGCAATGCACAGGTAGCGTGGATCGTCTTGCGGTGGCTGCTGGTGGGTTTTGTCGCTGCTGTCTCGGCACGTAGCAGCATCAGCGGCGTCGAGATCTCAGCACCGCTCTCACCGTCCCGAACTCCACTGCAGAGTTGATTGCCGGCCATCGTGCAGCTCTGCGGTGGAGTTCGGGAACGGGAGAGTCGATCGTCAGGCAAAGATCTTGTTTAGACCCACTCTGGGCTGATCACCGCGGCGTTGCGGGGCCCGATGAAGCGCAGATGCCCTCGGGAAACCTCATTGCGGCTGCCCCATAGGCTGGGCGCCATGAACGCACCTGTGCTCACTGCGGTGGCCTGGCCCTACGCCAACGGACCGCGGCACATTGGCCACGTCTCGGGTTTCGGTGTCCCGTCGGACATCTTTGCGCGCTATCAGCGGATGGCCGGCAACCGGGTGCTCATGATCTCGGGAACCGATGAGAACGGCACCCCGATCCAGGTACAGGCCGACGCTGAGGGAGTCACGCCTCGCGAGCTCGCGGACAAGTACAACCGATTGATCGTGGGAGACTTGCAGGGTCTGGGCCTGTCCTACGACCTGTTCACCCGCACCACCACGGCCAACCATGCGCGAGTGGTCCAGGAGCTGTTCCTGGCATTGCACCGCAATGGCTACGTGATCGCGCGTAGCGCGCTCGGCGCGATCAGCCCGTCGACCGGCCGTACCCTGCCGGACCGCTACATCGAGGGCACCTGCCCGATTTGCGGCTACGACAGCGCCCGCGGCGACCAGTGCGACAACTGCGGCAATCAGCTCGACCCGGCGGACCTGATCAAGCCACGGTCCCGGATCAACGGTGAGACTCCGAAGTTCGTGCAGACCGAACACCTGTTTCTCGACCTGCCGGCGTTCACCAAGGCGCTCGGTGGATGGTTGTCCACCCGCACCGAGTGGCGACCCAATGTGTTGAAGTTCTCGCTGAACCTGCTCGACGATCTGCGCCCGCGGCCGATCACCCGCGATCTCGACTGGGGCGTGCGGGTCCCGCTGGACGGCTGGCGCGACGCCCCGATGAAGCGGTTCTATGTCTGGTTCGACGCGGTGATCGGGTACCTGTCGGCGTCGGTGGAGTGGGCGGTGCGCTCGGGTGACCCGGACGCGTGGCAAGCCTGGTGGTGTGACCCGGACGCCCGCTCGTACTACTTCATGGGCAAGGACAACATCACCTTCCACTCCCAAATCTGGCCCGCCATGCTGCTCGGTCAGAACGGGGCGGGGGATCGCGGCGGCGAGCCCGGGCCGTTCGGCACGCTGAACCTGCCCACCGAGGTGGTGTCCAGCGAGTTTCTCACTATGAGCGGCTCGAAGTTCTCCACCTCGCGTGGCACCGTGATCTACGTCGGGGACTTCCTGCGTGAGTTCGGCGCGGACACGTTGCGCTACTTCATCTCGGTGGCCGGCCCCGAAACCCAGGACACCGACTTCACCTGGGACGAGTTCGTCCGCCGGATCAACTTCGAGCTGGCCAACGAGTGGGGCAACCTGGTCAACCGCTCTATCGCGATGGCGCACCGCAACGTCGGTGCCGTGCCGCAGCCCGCGACTTTGCAGGCCGCCGACTCCGAGCTGCTGGCCACCTCGCGGGCGGCTTTCGACACCGTCGGGAGGCTGCTGGAGCGCAATCGGGTCAAGGCCGCGATCGGCGAGGCGATGCGAGTGGTGAGCGCGGCGAACAAGTACCTGTCCGAGCAGGAACCATGGAAGCGCAAGGATGACCCGGAGCGCCGGGACACCATCCTGCACACCGCGCTGCAGGTCGTCTCCGACGCCAACACGCTGCTCACCCCGTTCCTGCCGCACGCCGCCCAGCAGGTGCACGAGCAGCTCGGCGGCACCGGCGTGTGGGCGGCCCAGCCGCAGATCCGCAACGTCAGCGAAATCGTCGCAGGCTCCGGTCCCGATTACCCGGTGATCACCGGCGACTACGCCACCGAACAGGCCCGCTGGACCAGCATCCCCATCGAGCCCGGCCGCCCGCTAGGTAAACCAACCCCCCTATTCACCAAACTAGACCCCGCCCTAGGCGAAACCGGCCCCGCTTGGGCCCCCATCGAACCCTGACCCCAGCCGCATTCAGCGGGCTTAGCGGGGTAATTCGGCACCCGATAGCCCCACTGAGCCCGCTGAATGCGGAACCCTAGGCGGAGGAGTTGACGTGCGAGAGTTGCCGCCTGCGCCCGCGCGGTTGCCGACGGAGGTTGTCGACGCACACACGCACTTGGACGCGTGCGGGGCAACCGACGCGGCGGGGGTTCGGGCGGCACTGGACCGGGCGGCGGCAGTGGGGGTCGCCGCGGTAGTGACGGTGGCTGATGACATGGCCTCGGCGCGCTGGGTGGTGTCGGCGTCGAGCTGGGACGAGCGGGTGTTCGCCGCGGTTGCGCTGCATCCCACCCGCACCGCGACGATGACCGACGCCGACCGCGCCGAGCTCGAGCAGCTTGTGCGGCAGCCCCGGGTGGTGGCCGTGGGGGAGACTGGTCTGGACTACTACTGGACGCAACACGATCCGCGTTGCTCGCCACCGGAAGCGCAACAAGACGCCTACCGCTGGCATATCGACCTCGCCAAGCGGGTCGGCAAGCCGCTGATGATCCACGACCGGGACGCCCACGGCGACGTGCTCGCGGTGCTTGAGCAGGAAGGGCCACCGCAGACCGTCATCTTCCACTGCTTCTCCGGGGATGCCGCGATGGCGCGGAGCTGCGTCGATGCCGGTTATGTCCTGTCGTTTTCCGGGACAGTGACTTTCCGCAATGCCCACGCGTTACGCGAGGCCGCGATGCTGGTCCCGGACGGGCAGCTGCTGGTGGAAACCGATGCACCGTTCCTCACCCCGCATCCGCACCGGGGAAGGCCCAACGAGCCGGTTAACCTGCCCTACACCGTCCGGGATCTCGCCGCGCTGCGCGGCCAGGACGTGACCGAACTCGCAGCATCAAGCTGCGCCAACGCCGCGCGAGTCTTCGGATTCGGGTCTCCAGTTACTGAAAGTGACTTCAGCGCGACCGATGCCGCTGAACGTTCCTGACCGCTCAATCGGCGACACATCCCAAGAAATGTTTGCGCACTCGGCTACGAACCGTTACCGTTCCGTCACTGTCAGCCGGGATGGGGTAGTTCCGGCACGGGGATGTGGATCACTGCCGGCGGCGTCATGGCCGTGCGGGCAGGGATCCGTCGGGATGAGCCTGCCTTCTTTTGTGAAGGCCGGCGTCTACTCCCGAGTGTTCTCGTGCTTCCCCTGCCCGGAACTGCGACGACTGGACATTGGTGACCACTCGTACGTTCGTCAGAGGCTCGCTGGTAGCCACCATGCTGGTATTGACAACCGGCACTGCCTCGGTTCTCACCATGGACAAGACCATCACCGTCACGGTGGATGATGAGCAGCGGACCATCCACACCTTCGCTTCCTCGGTCGCGGGCGCGCTGGAATCCGCGGGACTTCGGGTCGATGAGCAGGATGCGCTGGCGCCCACTGCGAACAGTGCCGTCGAGGACGGTAGCCGGATCGTGCTCAAGCGCGCCCGACCGCTCGCGCTGACCGTCGACGGGAGCCAACACGAGATCTGGACCACCGCTCTCACCGTCGACACCGCGTTGCAGCAGGTGGGGATGAGTGCCCCGGGCATGCAGCTGTCGGCCGATCGGTCCCGGCGCATTCCGCTGGAGGGGATGGCTCTGGTGGTACAGATTGCCAAGCCGATCACCCTGCTCGATGGGGGTCAGCCGGCGAAAGAAATTCAGGCTACCGCGCTGTCGGTCGGTGACCTGCTCACCCAGCAAGGCGTTCCGTTGCAGGACCGCGACCTGGTCACCCCGGCACGAAACTCGCCGGTGCTGCCCGGGATGACGGTGCAGGTGACCCGCGTGGTCACCGAGGAACGTACTTACAAGCAACTCGTCCCGCCGCCGGTCAAGAAGGTCACGGATCCCCGGCTGCCGGCCGGCCGTGAGGTCGTTGAAGATCCTGGCACCCCGGGCGAGCAGATTGTCACCTTCCGGGTGACCTTGGCCAACGGTCAAGAAGCCGACCGCAAGCAGCTCGCCGCCCAGGAGCTCACGCCAGCGCGGCCGGCCCGGGTCCGGGTGGGAGCGAAGGGATCCTCCGCGCAGCGGTACACCGCTACTGGGGCCACTACGGGGGCCACCGTGTGGGATCAGCTGGCGCGATGCGAGTCCGGCGGCAACTGGGCCGCCAACTCGGGCAACGGTTACTACGGCGGCCTGCAGTTCGACAAGGCCACCTGGAGCGCCAACGGCGGTAACCAGTACGCCCCGTACCCGAACCAGGCGACCCGCGAGCAACAGATCGAGATCGCCCAACGGGTCCGCAACGCCCGCGGCAACTACCACGCCTGGCCAACCTGCTCAGCCGAGGTCGGCCTGGCCTAGTCTCACCCGTCATGGAGACATATCGGGGCTATCGGGCGCCTCGTCAACACGATAAGTCTCCATGACCGGGTTGCTCGGGCCGGCTGAGGTGCGGAAGTTAGCTGAGCGGCTTGGGGTGCGGCCAGCTAAGCGGCTTGGGCAGAACTTCGTGCATGACGCGAATACGGTGCGCCGGATCGTGGCGGCGGCCGAACTGACCCCCCACGACGTCGTGTTGGAAGTCGGGCCTGGGCTGGGCTCGCTGACCCTGGCGTTGCTCGGCGCGGTGGACCGGGTGCTGGCCGTGGAGGTGGATCCGCTGCTGGCCGGCGCGTTGCCCGCCACGGTGGCTGACCGTGCCCCGCAACGCGCTGATGCGCTACGGATACTGACCGCGGACGCACTTCGCGTGCGGCGCCCGGAGATCGTCGAGGCGGCTGGGGGGGTGGAGCCCACCGCGCTGGTCGCAAACCTGCCCTACAACGTCGGTGTTCCGGTACTGCTGCACCTGCTCGCCGAGCTGCCGAGCCTGCGCCGCGGGCTGGTGATGGTGCAGGCCGAGGTGGCCGATCGGTTGGCCGCCCCGCCGGGCAGCCGATGCTACGGCGCGCCCAGCGTCAAGGCGGCCTGGTTCGCCGAGGTGCGCCGCGCCGGGCCGGTACCCCGCGCGGTGTTCTGGCCGGTGCCCAACGTGGACTCCGGCCTAGTCGCCCTGACCACCCGCCCGCCACCCTCGACAGTGCCCAGGCAAGAGGTCTTCGCGGTGGTCGATGCCGCCTTCGCGCAGCGCCGCAAGACATTGCGGGCCGCCTTGGCCGGCTGGGCCGGTTCGGCGGCCTCCGCCGAGCAGCTGCTCCGGGCGGCCGGAATCGATCCCCGCAGCCGCGGCGAGCAGCTCTCCGTCGGAGACTTCGCGCGGATCGCCGCCGCTGCGCGGTCGTGAGCGGCAAACAGTGTTATGGCACTTGATGCCACTCACGAGCATGCAGCGCATATCCTGGTGACGTGCTGTCCGTGGTGCCGCAACCGGTTACCGTGCGCGTCCCCGCCAAGGTGAACCTGCACTTGGCCGTGGGCGCGCTGCGCGGCGACGGCTACCACGAGCTGATCAGCGTCTTTCAGGCGCTGTCGATGCTCGACGAGGTGACCGTCGCGGCCACCGACGAGCCCGGGGTGCAGGTGTACGGCGAGGGCGCCGCGACGGTTCCCACCGACGACCGCAACCTGGCGTGGCGCGCGGTCCTGCTGCTCGCCCAGCGGGTCGGACGACGACCTTCGGTGCGGGTGGTGCTGCGCAAAGCCATCCCGGTGGCCGGCGGCATGGGCGGCGGCAGCGCCGACGCGGCGGGCACTCTGGTCGCCCTGGCCGCGTTGTGGCGCCTGGATATCTGTCGCGAAGAGCTGACCGGACTGGCCGCTGGGCTGGGTTGTGATGTGCCGTTCGCGTTGTGCGGCGGCACAGCGATGGGCACCGGGCGCGGTGAGTCCTTGGTGCCGGTGCTCGCTCGGCACTCGTTTCATTGGGCGATCGCGCTGGATCACCGCGGTCTGTCCACACCGGAGGTGTACCGGGAGTTAGACCGGCTGCGCCACGGTGCTCCGCAGTCGTTACAGCGGCTGGGGGACGTCGAGCCGCTGCTGGAGGCGCTGGCGTCGGGAGATCCGCGGCGGCTCGCATTGCTGCTCGGAAACGATCTGCAGGCCGCGGCGGTGTCGCTGCGCCCCGCGCTGCGCCGCACACTGCGCGCCGGGGTCGACGCCGGGGCGTTGGCCGGCATCGTGTCGGGATCGGGACCGAGCTGTGCGTTCCTGTGCACCGATGGCGACGCCGCGGTCCGGGTTGCCGCCGAGCTGGCCGGAGCCGGCGTGTGCCGCACCGTCCGAGTAGCCACCGGCCCGGTGCCCGGTGCCCGCATTGTGGAGGATCCGCGCCCGGTGCCGCCCAACGCGGTGCCGCCTAGCCCAGTGCCGCCCAATCCTGGGCCGCCTAACCCTGGGCCGCCTAACCCTGGGCCGCCCCACGAACCCCTGGCGCACGCCTGATGGCGAACCTGGTCAACCTTGAGGCCGTCTCGAAGTCCTACGGCATCCGTCCGTTGTTATCCGATGTGTCGCTCGGCGTCGATGAAGGCGATCGGATCGGCGTGGTGGGACTCAACGGTGGTGGCAAGACCACGTTGCTGGAGGTGCTCGCGGGACTCGAGGCGCCGGACACCGGCCGGGTCAGCCAGAACAGGGACCTGCGCACCGCGGTGCTCACCCAGCGAATCGAACTCCCCGAGCAGATCACCGTGCGCCACGCGGTGCTGGACCCGCTAGGGGTCACCGCTGAGTACGAGTGGGCCGCCGATCCGCGGGTGCGCGGCATCCTCGACGGGCTGGGCGTCACGGCGCTGGGACTGGACCGGCCGGTCGACGGGCTCTCCGGTGGGGAACGGCGCCGGGTGGCGCTGGCCGCCGCGCTGGTGCCCGAGCTCGACCTGGTGCTGCTCGACGAGCCGACCAACCACCTCGACGTCGAGGGGGTGCGCTGGCTCGCCGAGCACCTGCTGGCGAGGCGGTGCGCAGTGGTGGTGGTGACCCACGACCGGTGGTTCCTCGACACCGTCTGCACCCGAACCTGGGAGGTCACCGACGGTCGGGTGGACGGCTACGACGGCGGCTACGCGGACTGGGTCTACGCGCGGGCCGAACGGCTCCGGCTGGCCGGCGCGGCGGAGGATCGTCGGCGCAACCTGGCCCGCAAAGAGCTCGCGTGGCTGCGCCGTGGGCCACCGGCGCGCACCTCCAAACCGCGCTACCGGATCGACGCCGCCGAGGCGCTGATCGCCGATGTCCCGCCGCCCCGCGACAACGTCGAGCTGCTCGCTTTCGCGAAACGCCGGCTGGGTCGCACCGTGCTGGAGCTCGAGGACGTCACGGTGACGATCGGCGGCCAGCGGCTACTGGACGGTGAGACGTGGCGGATCGGGCCGGGCGAGCGCATCGGGCTGATCGGAATCAACGGATCCGGCAAGACGACGTTGTTGCGGCTGCTCGCGGGGGAGCGGGAGCCGGACACCGGTCGCCGCGTGCAGGGGCAGACGGTGTTCCTGGCGCACCTACACCAGGAGCTGGAGGATCTACCCGAATCGCTGCGGGTGCTGGAGGCGGTGGAGGAGGTCGCCTCCCGCATCACGTTGGGTCGGCGGGAGTTGTCCGCGTCGCAGCTGGCCGAGCGGCTCGGGTTCCCCCCATCGCGGCAGTGGACCGCGGTGGCGGATCTGTCCGGCGGGGAGCGGCGGCGGCTGCAGCTGACCCGATTGCTGATGGCGGAGCCGAACGTGTTGCTGCTCGACGAGCCCACCAACGATCTGGACATCGACACGTTGCAGCAACTGGAGGATCTACTCGACGGCTGGCCGGGCTCGCTAGTCGTCGTGTCGCACGACCGCTACTTCGTCGATCGGGTCTGTGACACCGTGGTGGCGTTGCTCGGTGACGGGCGGATCACGCACCTGCCCGGCGGCATCGAGGAATACCTGGCCCGGCGCGATAACGCCCCGACCGCCCAGCCCGGATCCTCCTACCTGGTAGAGGCGCCGAAGGAAGCCGCGCAGCTGCGCACCGCCCGCAAGGAGCTGGCCCGGCTGGAACGCCAGCTGGAGCGCCTGTCCGGGCGGGAAGCACAGCTCCAGCAGCAGATCACCCAGCAGGCCGCCGATCCCGAGGCGTTCCGGGAGCTCGACGGTGAACTGCGGGTGGTACTCGCAGCGAAAAACGAGCTCGAGACCCGCTGGCTGGAAGTCGCCGACGCCGCCGGCTGACCGCCATCGGGTGCGGGTTTGCCCAGCACAGTCGTAAGGTGGCCGGTTGTGAGCAGGTTCCTCGACACTCTGGTGGCACACTGCGCCCCGGATTCACCGACCCGGTCGGACCGCGGTATGACCACCGGTGAGCCCACCCAGCCGCGTCGGGTCACCTGGACGCAGGTGCACCACAAGGCGCTGCGTGCCGCCGGGTATCTGGTGGGCACGGCCACGCCCGGTGTGCAACATGGTGACGCGGTGGCGGTGCTGGCCGGTGATCCCGCGTTGATCGCACCCGCGGTGCAAGGCGTCTGGCTGGCCGGTGGCAGCGTGACCATGCTGCACCAACCCACCCACCGGGCCGATCTGGCGAGTTGGGCGGCGGACACCATCAGGGTGCTCAGCATGATCGACGCCAAGCTGGTGCTGCTCGGGGCGCCCTTCGACCAGCTCGCCCCGCTGCTGGGGCAGCGCGGGATCAGCTACCTGATGCTCGCCGACCTCGACGATCCGGCCGTCCGACCGCTCAGCGCGCCGGTGCCGGTGGGCGAGGACGACACCGCGCTGCTGCAGCTCACCTCGGGCTCCAGCGCCGAACCCAAGGCCGTCCGGATCACCCACGGCAACCTCTACGCCAACATGACCGCGATGGCGCACGCTGGGGCGCTCGACCCGGACAACGACGTGATGGTGTCCTGGCTGCCGCTGTTCCACGACATGGGGATGGTCGGGTTGCTCACCGTGCCGATGGCGCTGGGCCTCGAACTGGTGAAAGTGACCCCGACGGACTTCATGTCCCGCCCACTGCTGTGGGCGGAGTTGATCAGCAAGTACCGCGGAACGATCACCGCGTCGCCCAACTTCGGCTACGCCCTGCTGGCTCGGCGGCTGGCCAACACCGACGCGCATTTCGACCTGTCCAGCCTGCGCTTCGCCCTCAACGGCGCCGAACCTATCGAACCGGCGGCGGTACGGGCGTTCACCAGCGCTGGAGCGCGGTTCGGGCTGCCGGAAGCATGCACGGTGTGCGCCTACGGGATGGCCGAGGCGACGCTCGCGGTCTCATTCGCCCCGCTGGGGGTCGGCATGCAGGTCGACACCGTGGATGCCGACGCTCTGGAGACCGGCCGCCGGGCCGTCGTTGCCGAGCCGTCGGACCGGGGTGTCCGGGCCTTCCCCCGGTTGGGACCGCCGTTGCCCGGGATGGAAGTGCAGGTGCTCGCCGAGGACGGGCGCCCGCTCGCTGAGCGCGAGGTCGGCCGGCTCCAACTGCGCGGCGATTCGGTGACCCGCCAGTACCTGACCACCGCCGGACCGCTGCCCACCCAGGATGCCGACGGATGGTTGGACACCGGCGACGAGGGCTACCTCACCGGGGGTGAGGTGGTGGTCTGCGGCCGGCGCAAGGACGTCATCATCATGGGTGGACGCAACATCTACCCGCTCGACATCGAGCGCGCCGCCGGACTGGTCCCCGGGGTCCGGCCGGGCAACGTAGCGGCCGTGCGGATGGACGCCGGTGCCCGGCGGGAGTCGTTCGCGGTAGCCGTCGAGTCCAAGCAGGCCGGCGACGCCGACGCCGAGCGCATCCTGCGCGAGGAGGTCACCTCCCGGGTGGTCGATGCGATAGGCCTGCGCCCCGCCGCCGTAGTAGTCCTCCCACCCGCCGCCCTACCCAAAACCCCCTCCGGCAAGCTACGCCGCGCCGCCGTCCGCGACCGCATCGCGGACTATCTACCCTGATCACCCGCCTACCCTGATCACCCGCATTCAGCGGGCTTAGCGGGGTAATTCGGCACCGAATAGCCCCGCTAAGCCCGCTGAATGCGGGGGGACAGCTCAGTGGACTTGGTTTTGGGTGGCGGATAGGCCTTGGGTGAGGAGTTGCTCGACGGCGTCGGCGCAGCGATCTACCAGGAAGTCCAGTTCGCGGCGTTGGTCGGCGGAGAAGTCGCGCAACACGAAGTCAGCCGGGTCCATCCGGCCCGGCGGCCGGCCGATACCGAAACGTACCCGCAGGTAATCCCGGCTGCCCAGACATTCCGAGATCGAGCGGAGCCCGTTGTGGCCGCCCTCGCCGCCGCCGCGCTTGAGCTTCAGCACGCCGTAGTCGAGGTCCAAGTCGTCGTGGATGACCACCACATCGGTTGGCGGGACCTTGTAGTACCGCGCCGTCGCCGCGACCGGCGGGCCGGAGATATTCATGGAGGAGCGCGGGCGCGCCAGCACCACCCGGCGTCCGGCCAGCCGCGTTTCCAGCACGTCAGCCCCAGCTTTGTGCCTGGTGTAACGCCCACCTACCCGACGGGCCAGCTCGTCGAGCACCATGAATCCGACGTTGTGCCGGTTGCCGGCGTAGCCGGAGCCCGGGTTGCCCAGACCCACGATCAGCGCGAGTTCCCCGGCGACCCGGTCGGTGCTGGACTCAACGGTCACGGCGTGGTCGACTGGCCCGGTTGAAAGGCTCTGTCAGCCCTGCTCGTCGGTAGCCCCAGTTCCGGTCGGCGCCGGTTCTTCACTGGTGGTCTCGGTTTCGAGGTCTGCGGTGGTCGGTGCGGCGACGATGTTGACCACGAGGTACTCAGGGTCGGTCCGTAGCTCCACCCCCGGCGGCAGCGGGACCTCGCCGGCCATCACCCGGGTACCGATCGCGGCGCCCTCAACGGAGACCTCGATCTCGTCGGGGATCGACATCGCATCCGCCTCGACCTGCAGGCTCACCAGCTCCTGGGTGACCAACGTGTCGGGGGCGGCATTTCCGGTGACGACGAGGTAGACATCCACCACCACCTTCTCGCCGCGCCGGATGATCAGCAGGTCGACGTGTTCGATGTGTCGCCGGATCGGGTGCACAGTGACGGTCTTGGTCAGCGCGAGTTGTGCCTCGCCGTCCACGTTGATGCTGAGCACGGCGTTGCTGCCCTGCTCGCGCACCACCCTGGCGAACTCCAGCGCTGGCAGCGCCACGTGCTGCGGGTCGCTGCCGTGCCCGTAGAGCACCGCGGGGATCTTGCCGGCACGTCGGGTACGGCGAGCGGCGCCTTTGCCGAA
>JAICHZ010000063.1 GCA_025924655.1 Pseudonocardiaceae bacterium
AGCTGATCCTTCCGATGGGTGCTGTGCGCTGAGTTAGCCGCTGCGGCTCAGGGATCGGGTGAGCGCCTCGGGTGTCTCGGATCGGCCGCGGCGCGCGAAGACGGCCAGCACCAGCAAGGTGACGAGATAGGGCAAGGCGTCGAGCAGGTATTGATTCACCGATACGCCGTGGGCCTGCAGTACCGATGCGGCGGCGAGCACGATGCCGAACAGGTATGCCCCGGCGAGCACCCGCACCGGGCGCCAGGCCGCAAAGAGCACGACCGCGACCGCGACGAACCCGTAGCCGCTGGTCATATTGTTGAACCAGTTGCCGACATAACCGATGGACAGCTGCGCGCCGCCGAGGCCGCCGAGGCATGCCCCGATGGTGACTGCGACGATCTGCACCAGCTGCGGTTTGCCGCCGGTCGCGGCCACGACTTCGGGGCGTTCGCCGGTGGCTCGCAGGATCAGTCCGACCCGGGTTCGGTAGAAGACGAACCAGATCACCGCGACCAGTACGTAGCCGGCGTAGACCAGAATGTTCTGATCGAAGAGGATGACGCCCACCCAGGGGATGGAGTGCAGCCCCGGGATGGCGATGTTGGGCAGCGGAGTGATCGACGTGCCGACGTACGCCGTGCCGAACACCGAGGTGACGCCCAGCGCGAGGAACCACAGCAGCAGGCCGCTGGCGATCTGGTCGCCGCCGCGGCGGACGGTGATCCACGAGTGCGCGAGGCCCACGGCCGCGCCGGCCAGCACCCCAGCGATGATGCCGTACCAGATCACGCCGCTGCTCTGGGTCATCGCGTAGGCGCCGAGCGCGCCGGCCAGCATCGCGCCCTCGGTGCCTAAGTTGATCACCCCGGCCCGCTCGCCGATCAACTCGCCCAGAGCAGGCAGCAGGATCGCCGTCCCGCCGCTGACCCCGCCGATAAGGGTCTGCTCGACACCGTTCACGCTGCCCGCCTCCGGTAGTTGGCCACGATCAACGGCACCGCCACAATCAGGGCCAGCAGGATGTCGACGATGGTTCCGTCGAGCCCATCGGTGATCTGCAATCCATTGCCGCTCAGCGCGACAGCGCTGAACAGCAATGCCGCCCCGACCACCTTCACCGGCTGGTGCCGGCCGAGGAAGCTGGCCAGGAAGGCGACGTAGCCGAAGGTCAGCGTGATATCCGGGCGCAGCTGCGTCTCGACGCCGGCAAGGTTCAGCGCGCCGCCCAGGCCGGCCAGCGCTCCACCGACCGCTATCGAGGACAGCAGCAGCGTGTTGACCCGCAGACCCGCGCGCCGGGCGGCCTCGGTGTTGCCACCGACCACGCGGAGCTGGAATCCCCAGCCGGTGCGCTGCAGCAGGAACCAGGTCGCGGCGACCACCGCCAGAGCGATCAGCACGCCGATATTGAGCTGGCTGCCGAAGATCCTGGGCAGCTGGGCGGCATGCGCCAGCGGGCGGCTCTGTGGCTGCCCAGAGCCGTGGGGATCCTTCCAGGCCTGATAGATCAGGTACAGCATCACGTCGTTGGCAATGAAGTTGAGCAGCAGCGTGGTAACGGCTTCGCTGGCGCCGAGCCAGGTGCGTAGGACACCCGAGACCGCCGCCCACAACGCACCGGACAGCGCACCGCCGATGCACATCGCCGCCCAGCTCAGGGCGCCGGGAACCTGCCCTCCGATCGCTACGCCGATGCCTGTCGCGGCCACCGCACCCATGATCAGCTGGCCCTCGCCGCCGACATTGATCAGCCCGGCACGGGCGGGGACGGCGACCGCCAGCGCCGCCAATCCGATCGGGATGGCCCGCAACGTTGTCTGCTGTAGGGCATCGCCGTTGAGCAGTGTCGAGGAGATGATCGTGTGATAGACGCTGATCGGTCCAGCGCCTTCGACCGCGACGAGCACCCCGAAGATCGCCAGAGCGGCGACGTAGCCGAGCGTGCTGATCAGCGCATAGCGGGATCCGGGGCCCAAGCGTGCTCGGCTGGCCGCGCTTGAGAGCTCAGGCGCGATCAGGTCGACGTCCGCGCTCGGGACCGACGATTCGTTCACCGGTGTGGCGGTCATGCCGCGTCCGCCGTCATCAGGCTGCCCAAGTTCTGCCGATCAGCATCAACCGCTTGCACGATTCCGCTGACCCGGCCGTGCGCAAGCACCACAATCCGATCCGAGAGCCGCAGGATCTCGTCCAGGTCCTCACTCACCAGCACTACCGCCGCGCCGGCGTCGCGCGCTTTCAGCAACAGCAGCCGGGTGGTCTCAGTGGTGAGCACGTCCAGGCCGCGGGTCGGGTAGGAGACGACCAGCACGCGGGCCGGCTCGCCGAGAGCCAGCGCCAGCAGCACCCGCTGGATGTTGCCACCGGAGAGCTGATCGAGCTGCCGGGCCGGATCGGCGAGCTGCAGGCCGAGGCGGGGGCCGTTGTCTGCCAGCTTCCGGCCCGAGGCCTTGCTGTCTAACGGAGCCTTGCCGCCGGACTTCGCGCGATCCCATAGGGCAGCGTGCTGGGCGATGGACAGCCCGGGGATCACGAACTCGCGCGACGGATCGGCCGGCACGCTGACCACCCCAGCGGCGTGGAATGCAGCCGGATCAGCGGACTCCATCCGGGTGCCGCCGACAGTGATCTGCCCGGCGCCCGGGCGAGCCGCCCCGACGAGCAGATCGGCGAGTTCGCGCTGGCCGTTGCCGGACACCCCGGCCACGCCGACGATCTCACCGGCGTAGAGCGTCAAGTCGATGTCCTTCAACCCGGCGGCCCCGTCCGGGCCGGCCAGCCGAACACCGGTCAGCTCCAGCGCCGGCACTTTCCCGTCGATGCCGGCCCCGCCGTAGTTGCGCACGACCTCGACGGTCTCCCCGACCATCGCCGTCACCAACTGCTCGTCGCCCAGCTCGCCCGCCGGCGCGTCGGCAACCACCACTCGCCCGGCGCGCAGCACCGTGACCCGGTCGGCGATCTCCCGGACCTCCCGCATCTTGTGGGTGATCAACACGACACCGACGCCCTCGGCACGCAGCCTGCGGATCACGTCGAACAGACCGGCCACCTCGACTGGAGTCAACACACTGGTCGGCTCGTCCAGGATCAGCACCCGGGCCCGGGCCAGCAGTACCTTGATCAGCTCGACCCGTTGCCACTCGCCGATGGACAGGTCAGCGACCTTCGCCTTCGGATCCACCGCCAGCCCGTACCGGGTGGACGCCTGACCGATCAGCTGCTGCATGGTGGCGGCCTTGAGCAGCGCGCCGCCGCCCACGTGCAAGGCGATGTTCTCCCACACCGTCAACGCCGGAACCAGCCGCAGATCTTGGAACACCATGCCGATGCCAAGGCTGCGGGCCGCCTCCGAGGAGGAGACGGTGACCACCTTGCCGTCGCGGACGATTTTGCCGTCTTCGGGCTGGTAGACGCCGTAGAGCACCTTCATCAACGTGCTTTTGCCGGCGCCGTTCTCACCGAGCAGAGCGTGCACCTCACCGGCGCGCACCGAGAAGCTCACCGCGTTGTTCGCCACCAACGGTCCGAACCTCTTGGTGATCGCGCGGAGTTCGAGCAGCGGTTCAGCTGTCGTCATCCCCAACCACCTCGATGCAGGTGCATCTGGGTGATCGCGCGGGCAGCCCGACGTTCCACTTCCTCCATCGACTCCCCGACATGAGCGCGCAGCGCGCCAACCGCCTCGTCCAGCCGTCCTCCGAGCACCCGTTCCAGCACGCCCAGGTGCTGGGTGATGGTCAGCTCTATGCGCTCCTCGGACAGAAAGTCGTACATCCGTACCGGCCGGATCCGGGCGTTCACCGACTCCAGCGTGCTGGTCAGCGCGGCGTTGCCGGCCGAGCGCAGCAGCGTCACATGAAAGTCCTCGTCGACCAGCACGAAGTCCGGCGCCGGGTCGGGCCGGTCGTCCCACATCGCCCGCCACTGGTCACGCAGCGGCTCCAGCAGCGACACGTCATGATGGACCGATTCGATCTCCAGCCCGCGGGCCAGACCCCGTAGCTCCAGGGTGATCCGCAGGTCGTAGAGGTCGCGTAGATCGCCGAAGTCCGGCGTGGCCACGAAATAGCCGCCGCCTACCCGGGTCAGCTGACCATCGGCCAGCAACCGCACCAGCGCCTCCCGCACCGGGGTTCGGGAAACCCCGAGCAGCGCGGCCAGGCGCTCCTCGACCAACCGGGAGTTCAACGCGAACTCGCCGACCATGATCCGGCGGCGCAGCTCCTGGTAGACCTGGTCGCGCCGCAGCCGCGGCAGCACGGCCTGAGCGGCGGCACGGTGGGCCGCAGGACGCTCCGTATCCGGGCCTGTATACGGCTCTGTATCCATGCGGCAAAGCTAGGCATGATCTGTTACGAGCCAACAGTTTGCTTGTTACATCAACGTTTCTTGTTTAGGCACTAGAATGCGATTTGCACGTACGGTGAGCGGTGATGTCACTCTCCGTTGCCATCGGGGAAGGACTGTCGCAGCGTAAGGAGGTGCCAGCAGCGGCAACTTTTCGCCAATGTTGCCGGTGCTGGCACCTCTGCTACGGATCCACACACCTCTCCCGTGGGGCGACAGGGATCGATGAGGCGACAGCCGAGGCTGCGGACGCCTTCGATCCGAGCGGCTAAGCGCGCTCGCCGCGCACTACACGCCGTAGGCTCGGGCGCCGTGAGTGCGCCGCAGATCACTTTGACCGTCCGGCTCAGCACCTCGGCGCTGGATGCGCGGCGGGGTGTGGTGCGGCTGCACCCGGAAGTACTCGACGCGCTGGGGTTGCGGCCGTGGGACGCGGTGCGGCTCACCGGCGCCCGGGTCAGTGCCGCGCTGGCGGCCGCCGGGCAGAACCCGCCCGGTATTGCGCTGCTCGATGACCTCACGCTGTCCAACCTGGGGCTGACCGAAGGTTCCGAGGTGGTGCTAGCGCCGGTAGAGGTACCGGCGGCTCTTTCGATCACCGTCACCGGGTCCGTCCTGGTCAGCCATTCGGTGAGTCCGGAAACGCTGCGTTTGGCACTAGCCGGCAAGGTGCTCACCGCCGGAGACGCGGTGTCACTGCTCCCGCAGGATCTGGCTCCTGGATCCAACACCGCGGCGGTGCGTAGCCGGCTGGCCGCGGCGATCGGGGTCACCTGGACCAACGAGCTGCTCACCGTGACGGCCACCGATCCGGCCGGGCCCGTTGCCCCGCACCCATCGACTGTCGTCGGCTGGCGCGATGGCTCCCGCACTGGAGACCCGCCCGGGCGGCCGCAATCTCCCAGCCCCACTCAGGTGGCCGGTGCACCTGCGGTGGCCGATCTGGTGGGTGCCCAGGACGCCGCCCGGCGGTTGACCGAGTGGTTCGAGCTCACCTTCCACCGGCCCGACCTGCTCCGCAGCCTCGGCGCCAGCACCCGCCTCGGGGTTGCGGTGCACGGTCCCGAGGGCGTCGGCAAGGCGACGATGGTGCGCGCGGTGGCTCGCGACGCCGGCGCTCAGGTCGTCGAGCTGGCCGCGCCGAGCGTGGCAGCCGTGCAGGCTGACGCCGCCATACAGCGGGTGCACGACGCCGTAGCGGCCGCGTCCCGGCGTCAGCCCAGCGTGCTGCTGATCACTGACATCGAGGCGCTGCTGCCGGCAACGAACCCGCCGCCGCTGGCCACCGTCGTGCTCGACGCGCTGGCGCCCGCGCTGGACCGGATCGTGCTGGTGGTCACCAGCGCGCATCCCGAGTCGGTGGATCCCCGGTTACGCGCGCCGGAGCTGATCGATCGCGAGCTGTCGCTGGGGCTACCCGATGCGCGAACCCGCGCGGACCTGCTCCGGGTGCTGCTCGCCGCGGTGCCGCTGGCTACCGACGTCGATCTGGCGGCCGTGGGTGAGCGCACCCCGGGGTTCGTCGCCGCTGATCTGGTCGCGCTGCGCCGCGAGGCCGCGGTGCGCGCTGCGCTGCGCCACACGTGCGCCGCCGGAACTGATCTCGTGCTCATGCAGCAGGACCTGATCGGCG
Source organism: Pseudonocardiaceae bacterium (assembly GCA_025924655.1). Classification (GTDB taxonomy): domain Bacteria; phylum Actinomycetota; class Actinomycetes; order Mycobacteriales; family Pseudonocardiaceae. Next base: position 5,969 of record JAICHZ010000063.1, read on the forward strand.
CGCTGGACACCGTCCGCCCTATCTCGATGTCCACTTCGGACACGATCAGCACCGGTGGGCTGACCCTGGACGATGTCGGCAACATGACACAGACCAAGCAGGCGCTCACCGAGGCGGTGCTGTGGCCGCTGCGCTACCCCGATTCGTTCACCCGGCTCGGCGTCGACCCACCACGCGGAGTGTTGCTCTACGGCCCCCCTGGCTGCGGCAAGACCTTCCTGGTCCGGGCGCTGGCCGGGTCCGGGGCGCTCAACGTGTTCTCAGTCAAGGGCGCCGAGCTGCTGGACAAGTGGGTCGGTGAATCGGAACGGGCCGTGCGGGAACTGTTCCGCCGCGCCTCCGACGCCTCACCCGCACTGATTTTCCTCGACGAGGTCGACGCGCTGGCACCCCGCCGGGGCGGATCATCCGATGCCGGCGTCGGCGATCGGGTAGTCGCGGCACTGCTCACCGAACTAGACGGGGTGGAGCCGCTGCGCGATGTGGTCGTGCTCGGTGCCACGAACCGCCCTGATCTCATCGACCCGGCGCTGCTGCGGCCCGGCCGGCTGGAGCGGTTGGTGTACGTGCCGCCGCCAGACGCGCCGGCCCGGGCGGCCATCCTGCGGTCCACCGCCCGCAACACCCCGCTATCGGCCGACGTTGATCTCGACGCGCTGGCCGCTGAGCTGGAGGGTTATTCCGCCGCGGACTGCGCGGCGCTGATCCGTGAGGCGGCGTTGACCGCCATGCGTGAATCGCTGGACGCCACCGAGGTCACCGCCGCGCACCTCACCGCCGCCCACCAGACCGTCCGCCCTTCGCTGGACCCGCTGCAACTTACCGAGCTGGCCGGCTACGCCCCCGCGCATGGCCTATCGCCGCGACCCGACTCGCAGTCTCCCGGAAGGTAGATCGCACAGTGATCTACAGCCAGGCGCCGCGGTGCGGGCGGACAGCGTGGCGGCGCAGTGACAGCGCGATGACGCCGGCGAGAATCATGAACCCGGCCACGACCCACAGACCCGGGCGGAAGCTGCCGGTCAAGCCTTGCAGCCACCCCGTGAGGTAGGGACCCAGGAAGCCGCTGAGGTTGCCGAAAGAGTTGATCAGACCGATGCCGGCGGCTGCGCCGACCCCAGTGAGAAAGGCGTTCGGCAGCTGCCAGAACACCGGGATCGCCGCATACACCCCGATCGCGCAGACGGTGATGCAGGTCATCACCAGCAGCGGGGAGCTCATGTACAGCGCGGCGGCGATCGCCACCGCACCGACGAAGGCGGCGATCGCGACGTGTCCGGCCCGTTCGCCGGTGCGGTCCGAATGCCGGGCCCACAAGACCATCGCCACTGAGGCAACCGCGTACGGGACCGCGGTGATCAGCCCAATCTCGACCAGGGAGAATGTCACCTGGAACTGCGCCTGAAACCCCTTGATCACTTGGGGTAGGAAGAACGCCAGGACGTAGAGTCCGTACACGATCCCGAAGTAGACGACGCTGAGCGCAATCACCCGCGGATGGATCAGCGCCGCCCGGGCGAACACCTCTTTGCCGACCTCCCGGGCGTTCTCCTCGGCGATTCGCGCCTCCAGCGCGGAACTCTCCGCCTCGGTGAGCCACTTCGCATCGCGGGGGCGACTGGGCAATAACGCCAGGACCAGCACGCCGAGCAGGACCGCGGGGACACCTTCGACGAAGAACATGAACCGCCAACCGGCATCAAATCCCAGCACGCCGTCGCCGTTGTGGATAAGCAGCGTGGACAACGGACTACCGATTACCGACGACAGCGGGACCGCGAGGAAGAACAACGCGACGATTTTGGCGCGCTGCGCGCGGGGAAACCAATAGGTCAAGTACAGGACGATTCCCGGGAAGAACCCGGCCTCGGCCACGCCGAGTAACACCCGCACAACGTAAAAGCTGATCTCGCCCTGAATAAACGCCGTGGCCGACGCCACCAGCCCCCAGGTGACCATGATCCGTGCGATCCACACCCGCGCTCCCACGCGGTGCAGGATGATGTTGCTGGGCACTTCGAAGAAGAAGTAGCCGATGAAGAACAACCCCGCGCCCAGCCCGTATGCCGCGGCGCTGAGCCGCAGGTCGCCGTTCATCGTCAACGCGGCGAAGCCGAGATTGACCCGGTCTAGGTAGTTGGTCAGGTAGAGCAGTCCGAGGAACGGCACCAGCCGGATGGTGACCTTGCGAATCACACGGCGCTGCACTTGGTCGGTCAGCGGGCCGTCACCCCGGCAGGGTTGGCGTCACTGCCAAGGTAGGTCCCAGGCGATTTCGACGCCGTCACCCAGGCGTCGGCAAAGGTCATGGCATCGGTGTGATCCACCCGTCGATCATGGCTCATCAGGGCACCGGGCGCCATGAGCCCTTCATCGTTATGTGCCCACGCCGACATGTGCCCACGCCGACGCAATCGCATGCCGCGTGGAACATCCGTAGGCAGCGCTGCCAGGGCGGCGCCGAGCTGCCCAGCGACTTCAGGTGCGCCAGCAGATCCGCAGAGAAGGCGACGCTCGCCTCCCGGGGAAGCAGCGACGGCAGGTTGTCGATGGCGATGATGTCCAACGGTGGGGGGCCGTGGCGCAATCGGCGCACGGGCGCGCGCCAGCTGGTGGTGCTGTCGTAAATCGGCAGCACGTTGCAGACGACCGTCAGGCGGCGGGTCGGGTCGTCGAGATCCATCTGAGTCAGCAACGGCGACTCCGGCTCGGTGTTATGCACCGCATTGATCAGAATGTCGTGCTCGAGCACGGCCGCCCGGTCCAGCTGGCGCGTGTCTTCGATGCCCCAGCCGGTCGATGTACTCGTCGCCGGGCGCACCAACCCAGCTGCCCGGCTCGGTGATCCGGAGATATCGCCGCGCGAGAGTGCAAGATCACTGCGGCTTAGCACTCACGGGGATGCGTAGTCGTTCGTGACGATCAGGATCAGGCCCGGAGAGGCGTTCTCGATGCCCGGGAACCGCGCCTCGACACGTATCTTGAACTGGGCAGCGAGGGCCTCAGCCGCAGCGCGCTGATCGGTGCCCTCCTGGTAGTACACCGTTGTCGTCGGGATGGTTCCACGGGCGTAATTGCCGACCTCGACCACCGTCCAACCGGCAGCACTGAGGTCGCGCGCAGCGCGCGCAGCCAAGCCCCGGATGGTGCTGTTGTTGTAGACGCGCACCTCACCACGACTAGCAGCAATGGCACTAGCGCCATTGTCGCCGGGGGGAGGGCCCTCGGCGGCGCTGGGCGGAGCGGGCGGGAAAACTGCGGGTGCTGCAGTCGAAGGCGTTTCAGTAGAGGGCGCTTCAGTAGAAGGTGCTACAGGGGACGGCGAGATCACCGGTGGCGGAAAGGGAATGACAGTGGGCACCGTCGATGTGCTGACGGGAGCATGGGTGGCAGTGACCGGCGGTTTCGCCGCCGTCCGCTCTCCACGGGTCAGCGCTAGCACCAACCCGATCACGGCGGCGATGACCGCGAGCGCGAACAGCGCCAATCCGGCGGTGCGCAGCCGTCTGCTACCTCCGTTACCCCCACTACCCGGCGTGCCCATGGCCTACGTCGGCCCGACGCCGAGCCGACGGGCGGCCCGTGCGCGTTGGCGACCGGACCGCAGCCGACGCAGTCGCTTGACCAGCATCGGGTCGGCGGCAAGCGCCGCGGGACGGTCGATCATGCTGTTGAGCGCCTGGTAGTAACGAGTGGCGGACATGTCGAACAGCTCACGGATAGCCTGCTCCTTGGCACCGGCGTACTTCCACCACTGACGCTCGAAGGCCAACATCTCGCACTCTTGGGCGCTGAGGCCCTCGGGCTGGTCGTCGATCAGGTGCATCGCCTGTGCGGCGTCCATCGCGCTCCTCGGTTCCCAACCATGCGAATCACAGCGGTGTGATTCTGGCCAGCATTGAACCATGCGGCGGCCGGAAGGGATCGGGGGCGCCCCGACACGTGCCCAGGATGCCGGGCGGCGGGCGCCAACGATTACTGTTTCCCATCATGGCTGTATGTCCGATCCGGATCGTCGGCGACCCGGTGCTGCACCACCCAACTAGGCTCGTCACTGACTTTGGCGCGGAGCTGCACGCGCTGGTTGACGACATGTTCGACACGATGGCGGCCGCCCAGGGCGTCGGGCTCGCCGCCAACCAGATCGGCGTGGACCTGCGCCTGTTCGTCTACGACTGCGCCGATGAGCAGGGCGGGCGCCAGCGGGGTGTGGTGGTCAACGGGGTGCTGGAGACCAGTGAGCGTCCCGAGATCATGCCCGACCCCGACGACGACTGGGAAGGTTGCCTCTCGGTACCTGGTGAGTCCTTCCCCACCGGGCGAGCCGCCTGGGCGCGGGTCACCGGCGTCGACGCCGACGGCGCGCCGGTCACCGTGGAGGGCACCGGACTGCTGGCGCGGTGCCTGCAGCACGAGACCGATCACCTCGACGGGACGCTCTACCTCAACCGGTTGGTCGGCCGTTACGCCCGCGAGGCGAAGAAGATGCTCAAGGCCCAAGGTTGGGGCGAGCCCGGGCTGAGCTGGGACCCTGCCGCAGCCCGTCCGGACGACTGAGCACGCTTCAACAGAGTTCTGGTGTCGTCGTCTGGCACGTGCTAATCACAAACCGAGGTGCAGCCGGAGCGCACCGTCGAGTTGGGCCGCCAGATCGGTAGGTAGTACGCCGACACGGCGCCCGATTCGGATCACGGCGACTGACCGGACCTGTTCAGCCTGCGCTTTCGAGTCTCGTCGCAAGCCGCACTCAGGCGCCGGTAGCAGCACCTGGAACGGGTGGATCCGAGTGACATTCGACGTCACGGGCACCACGGTCAACACACCGGTCCCGGATCGCTCCGCTGCCGCGTTAGCGCCGTTGTTGCTGACGATCACCGCTGGCCGCACCTTGTCTGCCTCGGAGCCGAGCACCGGGTCGAGATCAACCATCCGGATCTCCCCACGCCTCATCGTGGGCCGTCAACCCCGTCGGCGGCAACGGCTTCCCATAGCGATGCGTCCTCTCCTGCCTCCCATTCGGCCCACGCCTGCTCGTATGAGTCAGGCAGGACGTGCGCGCGCAGCAAGGCAACCGCCCGTTGCACCGTGGCCGAGCGCGACCGTACCCCATGCGACGTCGCATACTCGTCCAGGAACTCGACATCCTGCTCCGAAAGACTGACACTTAGTTTCACACCAGCGATACTACCTTTGTCGGTCAATATGCACTACCAGCATAGCGACCAAGCGCTGTGCGGTCAGTTGCGACCGCCATCCGGCTCCGAATGGCGCCCGGCGGAGGTATCAGACAGCCATCCGGCTCCGAATGGCTGTTTCGGGCAGAAAAACTAGCGGAACAGGAGTGCGTGTGGTGACGTTGCTTGAGTAACGGTGTAATTCCCGAACAGAGGCGGTGGTCGGGGTGGATCCCTTGGACTCCTACTCGCGGACGGTCACCTCGGTGGCGGCGGCGATCACCCCGCACGTCGCGAGTTTGCGGGTCGGGCCGGGCGCCGGGTCGGCTGTCGTGTTCGCCGACGACGGATTGCTGCTGACTAACGCGCACGTCGTCGGCCCCGCCCGGGATGGCGTCGCGGCGTTCACCGACGGCACCGAGCGCCGCTTCGACGTAGTGGGTGTCGACCCGTTGTCCGATCTGGCGGTGCTCCGGACCCGCGGCGCCACGCCGGCTGCGGCGGTCTTAGGCGACGCCGACGGTCTGGTCGTCGGGCAGTTGGTGATCGCCGTTGGCAATCCGCTGGGTCTCGCCGGATCGGTGACCGCGGGAGTGGTCAGTGGGCTGGGCCGGTCGCTGCCGGTGCGCTCGGGCCGGGCCGTGCGGGTGATCGAGGACGTCATCCAGACTGACGCCGCGCTCAACCCCGGCAACTCCGGCGGCGCGCTGGCCGACGCCAGGGCCGAGGTGGTCGGGATCAACACCGCCGTCGCTGGTATCGGGCTCGGGATGGCAGTGCCGATCAACGCGACCACCCGCCGGATCATCGGCGCGCTGCTGGCCGACGGCCGGGTGCGCCGCGGTTACCTCGGGCTCGTCGGGACACCCGCCCCGCTGCCCGGACCGATCGCTCAACGCACCGGTCAGACGTCGGGGCTGCGACTGGTGGAGGTCATCCCGGGAAGCCCCGCCGACCGGGCCGGACTGCACACCGGAGACATCGTGCTCAGCGCCGGGCGCAAGCCTGTCACCGACGCCCAGGGCATCCAGCGCCAGTTGTTCTCCGAGGCCATCGGCGCCACTTTGCCTATCACCGTGCTGCGCAACGGCGCGATGGTCGACGTGATCACCGTGCCGACCGAGCTGGTGGCGAGCTAGCCAGGTCCGGGACACGCCGTAACGGATCGTGGCCCCCGATCACGCTAGGTGTGCGACTATCGCTCGCAGTATCCGGGAGCGGGAGCTAGCTATGACGACGTCGCTGGAACGCGGGCGGTACGACTGGCCGTGGCGGGGCGGTCCCGGATTTGTCACGCCGGACGGCTCCCAGATCGTCCTGCGCGGCGGTGCGCTGGACGTATCCAGACCGTGGTCATGCGGGTTCATCGCCCTGATCGGTGGTGTCCGCCGATCGTTCACTGTCGCCGAGGCCGGCGCTTTCGACTGGCACGCCACGTTCACCACGATCCCCGATCAGCTGGTCCGTCAGCCGTACAACGCTGGGGAGCTGGTGATCGGGACCAGAAACGACGACTACCGGGCAGCCTGGCGTGGACCGTGGTTCGAACTGCACACCCGAGGCAGCGGTTCCCCGGACGGGATCGGCGCGATTTTCGACGCGTTCCGGCTGACGGACACCCCACTGGGCCTACTGGCTGCGCCACGCAGCGCGAGACAGGCCCAGCTGGAACCGGTGCGGGTGGCCAAGGAGATCCCCGGGATCGGTTATCTGACGATCGAACGCCCCGGCGCCAGCCAACTCGTGATCCCCGACTTCCGGGGCCATCTGACGAAGCATGGCGAGCTCTGGCGGGAGCCCCTCGGACCCGGCGCGCAAGGTCGGTCCCGCTCCGACGCCCTGATCTTGGCAACGCCCACAGCGATCACCAGGCTGGTTCCCGGACCGGCCGACACCACGGATCCGAACGAAGCGTTAGCCTTTTTAGATAACCTGAGCGTGATTTGGGAGCCCGCATGATCCTGCTGGGGGTGCCCGTGCTCGCTGGCGCGTTCCTGCTCGTGGAGGCCGGGCTCGAGCACATCAGGGCACCCAAGATGTTGGCTCGCGCGGCCGGTACCGGGTTGGTGGCCGCACGTGCCATCGCAACCGTTGAATTCGTCATCGGGGTGCCGTCGGTAGCCGCGGTGGTCTTCGGGACCGCTGAGCTGCGGTGGGCACTGGCCGCCCAGACGGTGATGTACCTGGCCTTCGCCGCTCACCTGTTGTGGCGCCGCTACCGGCGCGACGAGTCGGACTGCGGCTGCAACCGGATGGGTACCCAGGTCGGTCCCGGTGGTATCGCCCGGGCCGTCGTGCTGGCGGCCGCCACCTGTGCCGCGACCACTCTGTATCCGGCCGCCGCACTGCCCGGCGGAGGCATCGCGGTCCTGCTGATCGCCTGCGCTGCGGTGATAGCCGTACTGCTGTACACGCTGCCGGCGGCGGTTGACGGACGCGCAGCATGAGCGCGCTCACCGCGGCGCTGGTGCTGAGCTGGGGCTGCCTGGCAGTGCTGGCGCTGGCGATGGCCGGGATCTTGCGGCAGCTGCGGGAGCTGCAGGCCGAGGTGGCTCAGCTCAGCGCACCACCATGGCGCGCCGCAGCGGGCCGCCGGGTGGCGGAGTTGGCCGGGGCGGATCCCCTGGTCTTGCTGGTACTCGACCCTGGGTGCAGCTTCTGCGAGGCGGTGCACGAGCCGTTCACCCGGCTGGCCAGCGAACATCCCGGTACCCGGTTCGAGGTGCTGTCACCGCGTACCCGGTGGGCTGACGCACCGAACATCCGGTCCCGGGTGGACCCCGCCCTCGTCAGGGAACTGGACCTGCCATGGGCGCCGGCGCTGCTGCACGTCAGCGCCGATGGCACGGTGCTGGCCGGCCAGCCAATACCGTCCCCGGAGCTTCTCGACGAGCAGGTGACCAGACTGCTGAACACCGCCCTGCACCGGCAAGGAGCGTGATGATCCAAGCTCAGATTCCCCGGGTCGATCAGCCAGGCCCCGACGCAGCGCCCCGCAGCGTGCAGTTCCGCGCCGCGCCCCCGACGGTGCGCCGCCGGGGGTTCCTGGCCGTCGTCGGCACGGCGGGCATGACTTTGGGACTCACCGTGCTGGGATGGATCCCGCTGGCCCGTCCGGCCAGGGCGGAGGAAGGTAGCGAGTATCTCGACTGCGGGCGCTACAGCCACCGTCCGGGCGCCCCGATCTGCTACGGCGCGCCCTACTCCGCTTCCTACTGCGGCTCTGACCAGTGGTTCAAGAGCGGCTGTTTCGGAAACTGGAAGGACGGGCTCGATTGCTACCAGCCGCGTTCGATCTGCCGTGCCGGCGGCGAACCCCGCAACGGCTGGCGCTGGAAGGACGGCGATACCGTCTACCGCTGCGCGGACGGCGAGGTCCACTACAGCGGGGCGCCGAACTTGGAACCGCTGATCTGCAGCGCGACGCTGTCCGAGTGACCCCGGCGCATTGATCAACACACGGTTGCGGCGCGGCGCATTCGGCCCCGTACTGATGACAGGTGTATTGGCGGTGCTGGCCGTCGCCGCGGTGGCCCCAGTGGTGCGCGAAGGTTGGCTACTGGCCTGGCTGCTGCTGGGCCTGACCGCTGGGTACGCGCTGTCCGGCTCGGCATGAAGCGCCAACTCGGCGTACCTGCTGAGCTCGCCGGTCTGGCGGGATTCGTCACGGGCCTACTTCACCGTCGGGCTACTCGCCGGGGGTCTGGCGATCAGCGCGGTGGCGGTGGCACTGGGCAGCTTGGTACGAACGGCGGTACCGCCTGTTGTGCGGATAGGCCTGGTCGTCGCGACGGCGCTGTTCGTGCTCGCCGGCGAGTGCCGGCTGCATCGCGTGACGCTGCCGCACCGGCGAGCCCAGGTGCCCTCGGCCGTGATCGGTACCGGTGAGCAAGCCGGGGCGCTGCAGTTCGGCTTCGAGATGGGCACCGGCGTGCGCACCCATATGCCCAGCAACCTGCCCTACCTGCCGCTGGTCATGGTGCTGCTGGTGGGCAACTGGGCCGCGCCGCTGCTGGCGGGACTGGGCTTCGGCCTCGGACGCGCCGCGATGGCACTAGGTCGTCACTACAGCGGCGACACGGCCTGGTGGGACCGGCAGTGGCAGCACCACGAGCACGCACTGCGAATCACCCTCACACTGGCCGCCA